>VXOE01000220.1 GCA_009840225.1 Caldilineaceae bacterium SB0662_bin_25
GGCGGAGCCCCCGCACAAGGGAGGGCCGACTAGGCCCGACCGCCCAGAACTGCAGGGGTTAGAGGACAGGGGTTAGGGGTCAGAGGCGGCGTTTATTCTGGTGGAAACTGAAATGGGAACTGACCAAGGCTTGGGTGCCTGCGGAGGTATGCGACAGTTCACCCCATTTTGGGATGCACCTGAATGGGGAAGTCAATGCCAAGGGCGGGTAGAATCCTGAGAACTCTGACGAATCACACAGAGTTCCAAGATTCGTCATCTTCCAGGTGGCAGCCAAGGTGAGTTCGAGCGGCTTCGCTGCCAGTTGGCGGATAGACGAGGTAAGGCAACCGAGAGATTACCCACCTTCCGATATGTGCACGGGGAACTCTCTCACGCCGACGACCCTAAAGTCTTCAACTGCGCCCGAACCGTCAAGGGCGAAGACAATGTAGAGAGGAGGAACTGTTTCGACGAGAAAATCTCCAACTTCCTGCGGCACGGGGGCGCCGGCGTCCTGAAAGTAGCCGAAGAGGCCGGGCCTCACCTCATCGAAAGGGATGGCATTTCTGGCCGCGTCCAGGTCCGCATCGGGCCAATGCGGTTCCATTCGGAAGGCCCGGATCACCGGCGCGTCGTCGAACTCCAGCGAGCAGATGAGGTAGTAGGTCTCCGGGTAATGAGCGTTCCAGGCATCTGTGGCTGAAGGATAGGCGACGGAAACAGGATGGGAGTGGTAGATCGCCACCATTTCGTCCCCTGCTTCTTCAAACTCGAACTGTTTCAGGAGCGTCTGCGGGTCAACATCGTAGTTGTCAATTTTGTCGTCGGCCAAGTTGCGGGCACGGTAAAGCTGGGTCGCCCGTCCATCCCTTCCCCTCAAGATCCCGCAAATCTCCTCAGGTTTCCCTTCACGGGCGTGGGCGATAATGCCGTCATAGACTGTTCGAGCCAGTTGGACGATGCTCATAGGACGCTCCTGAATGAGATAGCTGCGGTCGCCATTTTTCTGCCACTGGAGAGGCCTGAAAATTGTACAATCACTTTCGGAAAAATCGCTAAAGACGGTGAGCTTTGCCAGGAGTTTGTCGAGGGCGTTGAAGACAGTAATACCCGCGGCGGGGCCTGCGAAAACATGGCTGGGAATTGAAAAACCCCGGCCGCTATGATACGATCCTGCGCACCACTTCCAGCAGTATTTGACCGCATTACGATACAGGCCCATTGACTTTTCCCGTGGAAGGCGAAGCATGGCAGGCGTAGAAGGCAGACGACAGGAGTTTTCCTCGCGAAGCTGGGATGATCGCCAGCTCCTGAACATCGTGGATTCGGTCCTGCGCCGGTTCTTTCGCAGCTATTGGAGTCTCGACCCGTTGACCCGCAGCCAGGTTGACCGGCTGCGAAATGCGGCGGCGGCGGCGGCAGGTGAGACAGACATCAGCGCGATGGAAAGACGCGCCGTCTTCACGAGCTTCCTGGACGATCTTGCATCCATTGAGGCGGCGCTGCCGCTCATCGAAGAAGCGATGCGCGGCGGCATTGGGGGTGACAGTGCCGGCTACGGGAGGGCAATGGGTGTAAACTACCTGCAGGCGCTCAACCTCCTGCGGACAATGCGGGATGATCCCGCCAACTATGTACCGCGATCCTATCGAGTGCCGCCCGCTCCCGCTCTTCGGGGCACTGCCCCTGCGCCAGCCGATTCAAGCGGATTGCCGAGGCCAAGCGGTCAGGCGAAGAGAGGCGCAGTGCCGTTACGAGAAGGTGCAGCGGCCCCCGCCGCAGGCGTAGCGAGTCGGGACGCGGTCATCCAGTTTCACACCTATGTCGATTTTCCGCCGACTATTTCCAACCGAAATGATGTTACTTATCCTTTGGTCGTACAGCTGGTTCGCGAACTTCCCCGTGAGAGCCGGGGCCAGACTGAAGTCGGCATCGCTTTTCAGGACGAGGTCGAGTATGTGGACGTTGTCGTGCGGGCGCCTGGCTTTGAGGAGGTCAGCGGTTATGGCGCAGGTTCGCGCGAAGGGCCCGCCTTGCGGCGCACGATCGCGGTACCTCAGGACGGCGACTCCCAGCCGGCTGTTTTTCTGTTCCAACTCGTAGACGATCGTACGGGCCCACATTGGGTTACGGTCGACTTCTACCACCGGGGCAGGAACGCAGGTTCACTGAAATTGGAGGTCGCCGTAAGGAGCTTTCCGTTCCTGCGCGCAGGCACTCGGCGAGGAGAAGGCATAGTCGTCGAGGAGGGCGAGGAGCCGACGGCTTTCGGCACGGCCTCAGTTGTGCGCGCGGTTGACGGCGTAAGCATACCGCAGGGCACGCCGATTCCTGCAGCCGACATTGAATTGCGAATCACCCGAGACGCTGACGGCCGAACACTTCATTACCATCTTCATTCGCAGAAGCTTTCTGCCTTGGATGGGCGCAGCGTGGGCTCGATAGTCTTCAACGACCTATCCAGGCCCGACCTTTTTTTCGACCGGCTGGCCGAAAGGCTAAGTGCCCTTGCGGCCCGGGCGGGCACCAATCTGCCCGGAGACGAGGCCGTTCGCATGGAAGACGAAGTCGCTGATCTCGGCATCGAGCTCTATGAGCAGCTCTTCCCCGATCCACTGCGACAGCTCTACTGGGAGATCAAGGCGCGACGGGATGCCGGAGAGCTGGATAATCTGCTCGTAGTCAGTGACGAGCCCTGGATTCCCTGGGAGCTGGTCAAGCCCTATGACGTAGTGGACGGCGAGGATGTCGAGGACGACCATCTGGCGGGGGCCTGGCGCATGAGCCGCTGGCTGGCGGGAGCGGCCGTGCCATCCGACCTGAACATCCAATCCGCCCGCCTTGTTGCGCCGATGATTTCGCTGGATTTTGTGACCCAGGAGATTCAGTATTTCGATAGCCTTGCAGCACGTCAGATTGAAATCGCGCCGCCGATCACTACCCGCGCTCAATTCCTTGAGCTGGCCGAGCAAGGCGGCGCCCAGCTGTATCACTTCGCCACCCACGGCAACTACAACCAGGAATTTGTGGACGAGTCGCCGATCGTTTTGGAAGGCGATCCCCTTTTTCCCAGCGACCTGACACGGCGCAGAGCCCGAGGGCTGCGCCGCGAAAAGCCGCTCATTTTTCTCAATACCTGTCACGGCGCCCGTGTCGGTTACAACCTGACAGGACTGGGGGGCTGGGCACAGCGCCTGGTGGACCATCTGGGGGTCACCGCGTTCGTGGGCGCGCTGTGGGAAGTGCACGATGAGCTGGCCTCGAAGTTCGCGCAGATCTTCTATGAGGAGCTATGGGCGGGGAAGACGATGGGCGAAGCCTTCCACTCGGCACGGCAGCAGATCCGCGCCATGCAGGCCGCCAACCCCACCTGGCTCGCCTACACGCTTTACGGAGATCCCAATAGCCGCGTCTCCTGGCAATCGGAAGGTCGCTGAAAGCAGGCAGAACAAACGTAGCCATGACAACCCCGATGCGCCGTCAGTACCTGCAATTGAAGAGCCAGCATCCGGACTGCATTCTGCTGTTCCGCCTGGGGGACTTTTACGAAGCCTTCGATCACGACGCCGAGATCGTGGCTGAGGTCTGCGATGTCGTGCTCACCAGCCGGCCTGTCGGCAACAATCAGCGCGTGCCGCTGGCCGGCGTTCCCTATCACAGCGTCGAAGGCTACTTGGCGAAGCTGGTGGAGGCTGGACACAAAGTAGCCATCGCGGAACAGGTCAGCGAACCGGGGTCGGGTTTGGTGGATCGGGAGATCCAGCAGGTAATCACCAAGGGTACCATCGCGGAACCTTCGATGCTGGACGACGACCGCAACAACTATCTTGTCGCCGTTCTGTTTAGCGCCCGCGGCGATGAGGCAGGCATTGCTTATTGTGACATTACCACTGGCGAGTTTGCGGCGACACAGATCGACAGCGGCGGCTTGGCTGAGACCGAGCAACGACTGGAAGAGGAGTTGGCCCGCTTGCGGCCAAGCGAGCTGGTTACGTCCGATTGGAATGCCGAAGAGAGCAGGCTCGCACCACTGATCTCCAGTTTGCAGGCGCTTGTTTCGCCAGTTGAAGCCTGGCAGGTGGAGATTGACACGGCCCGCGATGCGCTGCAACGGCATCTCGGAGTCCGCAGCCTGGACGGATTCGGCCTGCAGGAAAGGCCGCAGGCCGTGCGCGCGGCGGCCGCCATCCTTGCCTACTTGCAGGAGATGCAGCCCGGCGCCCTCTCCCAATTGGTCAGACTGCACAGCTACGCTGTGAGCGAGTTCATGGTGTTGGACGACTCCACGCGGCGCAATCTTGAATTGACGGAAACGATACGCGGCGCCGACGCGCGGGGCAGCCTTCTTGGCGTGTTGGACGAGACCCTGACACCCATGGGAGGACGGCTGCTGCGGAGCTGGCTTGGACGTCCGCTGCTCGACGTTGCCCTCATAAACGAGAGGTTAGATGCAGTCCAGACACTTGTGGACGGATCCGATTTGCGCGCGCAGATTCGCGACGTTCTGCGAGGGATGGGAGACCTGGAGCGCTGGATCAACCGCATCACGCAAACCAAAGCACTGCCGCGCGATCTTCTTGGTGTCCGGGAGATCCTCGGCCAGGCACCGGGCCTTCGCGAATTTTTCAAATCGACCATTCCGGGCTTAGATCGAGGGCCGGAAATTGGGACTGTGCCTGGTGCCTCTGCCGACGCGTTTCCCAACCGGATGATGGCCAGATTGCCGGACTGTTCGCCCTCTTTCGAACTTCTGCAGCGTGCGATCGACGACGAGCCTTCGGCCACGCTGGCGAATCCGGGCATAATCCGGCGCGGATACAGTGAAGAGCTGGATGCCATCGTAGAGAACAGCCGCCACGCAAAGGAGTGGGTAGCCGCGCTTGAGAATGTAGAACGCAATCGCCTCAATATCCCAAGTCTGAAAGTAAGCTACAACAAGGTCTTCGGCTACTATATCGAAGTGAGAAACACTCATGCGGGCAAGGTGCCGCAGGAATATATCCGCAAACAGACGCTCACGAATGCGGAACGCTACATAACGCCGGAACTTAAGGAGTATGAGTCACAGATCCTCAACGCCGACGAGCGCCGGCTGGCGCTGGAGCAAGAGCTTTTCCGCTGCGTCTGCGCTGACCTGACCACGCATGCCGACGAGATCCGCTGCCTGGCCGAGGGGCTGGCCCTGCTGGATGTGTACGCGTCGATGGCCGAGGTCGCGGTCAAGCGTCGTTACTGCCGCCCTGAGATCGACGACGGCGCCGCGATAACGATAATGGGTGGGCGCCATCCGGTTGTGGAGATGACGAGCGACGAGCCCTTTGTTCCGAATGACGTGCATCTCTCTCCCGGCGAACTTATTCACATCCTGACCGGCCCGAACATGTCAGGCAAGTCCACCTATCTGCGGCAGACGGCGCTGATCACTCTCCTGGCACAGATTGGCTCGTTTGTACCTGCGACCGCGGCCCAAATCGGCGTTGTCGATCGGATATTCACCCGCATTGGCGCCAGCGACGAGCTCCACCGCGGGCAGTCTACCTTCATGGTCGAAATGATCGAGACGGCCAACATCCTCAACCACGCCACCGAACGCAGTTTGCTGATACTGGATGAAATCGGTCGCGGCACCAGTACTTACGACGGACTGGCCATCGCCTGGGCCGTTGTGGAGCATATCCACAATAGCCCGTCGCTGCGCGCCAAAACACAGTTCGCCACCCACTACCACGAGCTGACCGACCTGGCTGACCGGCTGCCCCAGATTGTCAACTACAATGTGGCGGTAGACGACAGCGGCGACGACGTTGTGTTTCTGCGCCGGATCCTGCCCGGCCGGGCCGACCGGTCCTATGGCGTGCACGTGGCGCAGATGGCCGGGTTGCCGAGAGGGGTTGTGCGGCGGGCGGGAGAGATTCTGCTCGATCTGGAGGCCTCCGGCGCGGCCGGCCCATCGACCCTTTTGGATCAGACGCCCGGACGTAAGCAGAAGGACGCCATGCAGGTAGGTCTCTTTGCCCATGACCACCCGGTGGTGGAATCGCTGCGCGCGCTGGACGTGGATGCCCTTTCCCCACTGGACGCACTCAACCGGCTCTACGAACTCAGGCAGTTGGCTGAATCCAGTTGAGAAGCGTTAGACCCAAGTCTTACACCCCGAAAACAGTGAGAACAGTAGAATCTGTCGCTTGAGAGTGGCGAAGAAGGTGGAGCGCGCTCGAGGTCGGAGCCTTTCGCCGCGGCATTTAGCTACCTGATTCAAGCACCGGTGGCTGCTTCATGAATTTTATGAGGAGAGAAGCGTGGCGCGGAGAAAAACCGCGGTCCCCGCACTACGTTTCCCGGTATAGTGGGCTTGCAAAGCAGAGTCGAGCAGACTACTTGAAGGGATTAACCCTCCGGCTGAGCCGTCTGATTCGGGTGAATCGTGGTGCCCGGCCACATCGTGGTGACCTCGCTCACGTCGATGGTGATGCCGTCGGGATCTTCGACCTTAAAGGCGGGCTGCTCCAGGTTATCGGGGTCAAGCGGCGTCTTGCCGCCCAGTCCGTCGGAGAAGATAGTGTATCCCATATCGCGCAGGCGGCGGGCCGCGGCCGCAACGTCCGGGACGCCCACGCCGATGTGCAGGTAGTCCAGCATGCCGCCTATGTGTTCCGGCCGGTCGTCGCCCTGGTGCTGAAATACGGCGAAATTGTGGTAGCCGTCTGTCAGGTCGTAGCGGATTCCTCTTTCGCCTGCGACACGCAACCCGAGGCCATCGCGCCAAAAACGGATGGATTCAGAGAGATCGGACGCTCGTACCCCCACATGGATTAAGACACTCATTCTTTTTTCTCCTTACATTTGCAAACTTAGCATGGTAATTGACGTCACAAGCGCCAGCGACCGTCAGCGGTCCCAGCGCGAGCGGCGGGATTCAAGATTGGAATGCACGTCGATTAGCACGGTCTGCCCGTCGGTATTGAGTCTTTGTGCGCGCCGCATTGCCGGAATCATCTCGGCGGTCTTCGTCACGGTAATTCCGACCGCGCCGAGCCCTTCTGCGATCTTGGCGTAGTCACCGACCATGTGGCTGACACCA
The DNA here is from genome assembly GCA_009840225.1 of Caldilineaceae bacterium SB0662_bin_25. Taxonomy (GTDB): domain Bacteria; phylum Chloroflexota; class Anaerolineae; order Caldilineales; family Caldilineaceae; genus Bin5. Next base: position 7,064 of record VXOE01000220.1, read on the forward strand.
AAGCGTTCGCGGGCGGTCGAGAAATTTCCGGGTGGATAGGTCGCCATGCCGCCGTTGTTGAGGAGAACGGTCGTAATCGGAGCCTTTGCCCGCACCGCGGTCTCGAGGTCAAGACCGGACATGCCGAACGCTCCGTCGCCCATGAGGTTGAGACAGAATTTCTCGGGATGCGCCAGTTTTGCGCCGATCATCAGTGGCAGGCCAAAGCCGAGGTGCGTCGTCTTGCCCCAGCCAATGTAACTGTTGGGTACGGTGGCAGTGTAGAAGGGAACGATTGAGTCGCGGGGTGCGCCGGCGTCGTGGGTGACGATGCTGTTCTCCCAGTCGAGGGTGCGGTCGATGTCGTGGATCACGCGGTACGTGTTGAGAGGCTCTTCGTCGGATGTCAGCAGAGGCATCCATTGGTCCAGCCACGGCTTCCTGCAGGCGGCGATCTCTTTAGCTGTCTGACGTCCCCTTGCAGCGCGGCCATTCCCAACTTCGCGTCTGACTGTCTCAATCATTGCCTCCAAGGTCAGTTTGGCGTCGCCGACCAGGCCGATGTCGATCGATTCATCTTTGTTGATGTCATCGGCGTCGATCGAATTCTGAATGATCACCTTGCCCGGCAAGATTATCTGACAGTAGGGGCCGCGCGTGAGGCTGGAGCCGATTGCGAGAAGTAGGTCGCACTCCTGCAGCCAGCGGTGGGCAGGCAGTGTCGTGGCGCGGCTGCCCGCGCCAAGGCAGAGAGGATGGCGCTCGTCAAGGGCCGACTTGCCCGGCATTGTGCAGAATACCGGAATCCCTGTAAGCTCTGCCAGTTCCCGCAGAGCCGCAGTGGCGCCGGCGAGGAGAACGCCACCGCCTGCCCAGATGACCGGTTTCTCAGCTCGCAGCAACTCCTTGACCGCTTCGTCAATCTCGGCCTGGGCAGGAACCTGCTTCATCATCTGCGGCGGCCGGTAGTCGAACGAACTGCCTGGTACCTCTTGATCGCAGACATCCGTCAGCATTTCGACGACGACCGGCCCCGGCGGCCCGTTGCGCAACGCATGGAACGCTCTTCTCATCACCGACGATACCTGATCGGGCCGGTATATCGCCTCAACACGTTTGACGACACCCTGGTAGTTATTCGAGGCAGAAAAATTGGGTTTCACAGCCAGCTGATCCAGATTGACGCCGCCGGGCAGGACAAGAATCGGGACATTGTCGGCATAGGCCTGGGCAATACCGCCCATTGCGTTTTCGGCACCGGCCTGCGATTGGACGGCGACCACGCCAAAGCGCTGGCGGCCGCTGGTGCGGCTGTAACCGTCGGCGGCCATCACGGCGCCGCGTTCGTGGCGGAAATTGATCGGCCGGATGCCGACCTGGGCGGCGGCTTCAATCAGCGGGTTGGAAGGATAGCAGGCAAGCCAGTCGACCCCTTCTGTCTTCAGTATCGCTGCGATAGCTTCAATTCCATTCATACTCGCATCTCATTGTGCAGTACTTCCCGTTTGCTGTTGGAGTGGAAATCTGTCCCGTCCGATGCCTCTATTTTGTAAGAGGCTCGGGCAAGGCGGACAGATCTACCTGCTGCGGCTTGCCGGAGTGGATCGAGGCGATGATCGTCTCAACCAGCAGTGTGGACAGGATGCCCGCCTGCGGCGGCACATAGGGTTCCGTGTCGTTGCGAATCGCCTCGACCAGCAGTGAAAGGCGTTCGATCGGCGGCGGGGTCAGAGTTTCGTCCTTTTGCCCTTCATTCGGGTCCGGAGTTGAAAAGCTGACTTTGCGGAAGTGTTCGTAGAGGACTGCCGTATTGTCGCCGTCAAAGAACTCAAAGAACCACTTGGATATCACGGAATTGAAGCCAGCGTCGCTCATCAGAAACGTGCCGACCGAGTCGTTGGAGAAGCGGATCGTGGCCGCCGTTGTATCAACCATGTCGTCGCTGCCCAGTTCACCGGGATGGGTAATCTGGCCGCCGGTTGCGTAGACCTCCACCGGCGCGCTGTCATGGATCCAGCACAGATAGTCGACCATGTGAACGCCAACATCCCACAGCGGCCCGCCGCCTTCAACTGGATGCCAGCGCCAGCGGTTGAGGTCGGCGCGGCCCATCATGCACTGGCTGTGACTGACCTTGGGTGCGGTAATGCGCTGACGAATGGCGCGTGCGGCGCCTGAAAAGCGAATGGAGAAGTTGAGCATCAGTTTCGTGCCTGCGGCCTGCATCGCTTCGTGGATGCGCAGGCAGTCGGCCATTGTCATCGCCATCGGCTTTTCGAGGAAGAGATGTTTGCCGGCCTGCAGTGCGGCGACCGCCAGTTCTGCATGGGAACTGTGGGAAGTGGCAATTGAAACGATGTCCACGGAAGGGTCGGCGAAGACGCGGTCCGGGTCGGTGGTGGCGAATTCTGCGCCGTGCTGCTGTTGCAGCTGTTCAGCCATGCCGGCCTGAATATCGCAAAAGCCGCGCACGGTTACGCCTTCGGTTGCGGCTGCCCAGCCGGCATGTGCCCGGCCCGCGCCGCCACAGCCAATAAGCGCCCATCCCAGGGCCCCCTTTGCGCCGTTCATAGTCATCAGTTCACCTCAATGTATCTTGACTCTATACTTTGCCGCCGGATTCCATTTGAAAGGCCATATACAGGGGGGCTTCGCATTCTACTCATTCGTTTCTTTCTTGAACAGTCACAGGAGCCCGCTAGTCCGCCGTCGCTGTATTTTACACGAAAGCCCCATTTGCCTGAACTGTAGTCTATGCGGTCGCGTGGAAGACCCGAACTTCATGAGGAGATTCAAGGCGCTCGATCCAGAGGGAAATGGCTTTCGGCACAGGGCCGCTCGGTGGGTGACCCGGACACGGCATATATGCCTTTCAGAGAGTAGCGCCACCCTGCGATTTGGAATATACTTCATTCCCAATGACCCCGCACAACGAACCCAGGCGTAGATGCCAAGTTGTTTGCTCGCGCTAAGCACGGGAGGACTACATGGCAGGAAACTCGGCAGCGCAGGAACAGAAGATCGATAGCACGTCGTCGGCGACTACTGGGCTGACACCGGAACAGATCCGGCAGTTCAAAGAGGAGGGCTTTCTGATCGTGCGTCAGATGCTGCCCCTCGATGCGTTTCAGCCTCTGATTGATGAGCTTGCAGAGAAGGTAGACGGTGCGATTGGAGAAGCTGTCCGGCAGGGTCAGCTTGACTCCAGAAAGACCTTTGAAGATGCGCCGTTCGCCAAACGGCTGGCACTGGCCTCCGAAGCCTGTACCGACCGGAACTGGCTGTGGCAGAACTATTTTTCGCGTGGGAAGCCCATATCTGCAGGGATGTTTACGCTCCGTACTACTCCCGTACTATTGGACGCGACCGAATCCTTGATCGGACCGGAGATTCTCGCCCATCCCCAGTTCGCGTTGCGTCCGAAAATGCCCGATCTTGACCTGATGGACATCCCCTGGCATCAGGACCTTGCCTACCTGATACCTGACGAAGCAGGTGAGACCCTTGTCGTCAACTATTGGATCCCGCTCGTCAGCGCCACCGAGCAAAACGGCTGCATGCAGGTGATTCCAGGCTCCCACCTTGAAGGGCTGATTGCACATGACCTGTGGCTCGAGACACCGGGACACAAGGGGGCCAGAGGAATCGCCGACGCGGACCTGCCCGCCAGTAGCGTTGTCACTTGCGAGGTGGACCCGGGCGACGTCCTGATAACGATGGAGCGACTGGTGCATCGCTCGATTCCCAACCGGTCGCAGACGGTGCGCTGGAGCGTCGACACGCGGTACAGCCGCATTGGACTGCCGACAGGCCGGTCCAAGGTGCCGGGTTTTGTCGCCCGCAGCCGGCGACATCCCGACCGGGTGGCCCGCTCGCACCACGATTGGATACAGAATCTGGCGGACGCGGGCCTGGACCGCTGGTTGCAGCCGCTGCAAAACTGAGAGAGTACGAGGCCGAGAGATGACCGAGCACAAATTCAAACTGGGCATGTACCTGCCGGAGCTGGCTCTCCCCTTCGACGAGTCGCTGGCAAAGGCCAGGGAGATCGGGGCCGACTGCGTATGGTTCAATACACTTGGCGCCGACGGCCCGTCAATGCGCGAGCTGGATGATGCCGCAGTGGACCGCCTTGGGGAGCAGGTGGCAAGCCACGGGCTTGAAATCTTCCTGATCAACGTCGGCAATCCGTTCAAGCAGATTCACCTCACCGATCTCGACCTGGACTGTATGGAAGAAAATCCGGAGTTTCGGCAGGACATGGACGACATGGTTCGTTCGATGCAGATAGCGGCGCGCCTGGGGGTGGGCGCAGTAGGCGTATTCACGTTTGCGTGGCCTGGGGAGTATACAGCCGCCAAGCCCACTTGGCCGATGAGGTGGTTAACGCGGGGAGGCTATATCGCCGACGTCGACATGGAGAAGCTGGTGCGGGCCTTTTCGCTTGCTCTTGAGGAGGCCGAAAAGTACGACGTCGACCTGGCGCTCTCAATGATGCCCTGGAACTATACCAATACGACCGGCAACTTCCGGCGGGTGGCCGAGGCGCTCAACTCGCCGCGCATCAAGGTGATGTGGGGGCCTTCAGACAACATGAACTGTGGCGAAGCAGATGTGGCGACGGCGGGGTTTCTCAATATTCATCCCTATCTCCACGGGCTGCACCTGAAGGACCTGACCGTCAAGGATGGGTTGCAGCTGGACTTTGCTTACTGCCCGCTGGGCGAAGGCGACGTGGATTATCCCACGATTTTGCGGAGTCTGCGAGACCGTCGCAGCGACGCAGTGCTGTCGGTGGCGACGCATTTTCTGCCGCCGAGCGGTTCGCGGGTGGAGGCGATGCAGATTAACTATGCGAACCTGAGGCGGTTAATCGCAGAGAGTTGACGTCTCTCTCCTCCAAAGCTTTTCCTCTCCCGAATCACAGGGGCCATAGCGCCCGCTCGACACCATGTTATGTGCACGGGCTGCGCGTTTGGGATTTGAGGCCAGCAAGAGTTCAGCCGTAGGGGGACGCAGTATCCGATTGGGTCTGGAACTATCTCCCGGATTAGCGAAAACAGGTTAAGTTCCGGCGAGCAGCCGCGTGCCTGGCAGCGGTTCGCGCGCACAATGTTTCGAGTTTTTTTGCATATCTCGGGCAGTTATGTAAGATTGCGCACTAGCTTACTGACCTCCTCTGGAACCGGGGCGCCGGACCCAAGCAATTACAATCAATTGATGAAATCTGTTACGTGACCAGGAATCTTGCTCGCACGCATCAGCCTTCAAACTTCCTCAACGTTTGGCGCGGCATGAGCCGGCAGGCCCGTCGCGAAGCGATTGAGGGCTACATATGCATCTCCCCCTGGCTCGTCGGATTCGTGATGTTCGTCGCCGGCCCGATTCTGGCGTCACTCCTCCTCAGCCTGACGTACTGGGATATTGGAAGTGCTCCACGCTGGGTGGGACTGCAGAACTACGTAGAGATTTTCACCAACGATGGGGACTTTCTACAGGCTCTCAAGGTTACTCTGACCTATGCCGTGGTGACTTTGCCGCTGCACCTAGTGCTGGGGCTGGCGCTCTCGCTGCTGCTGAATCTGCGCCTACGCGGCATGAACTTCTATCGTACACTCTTCTACATCCCGGCGGTGCTGCCCATCGTGGCAGTGACCATGCTCTGGATCTGGATATTCAATCCAGAGTTCGGTGTTATCAACCATCTTCTATCGCTGGTCGGGATTGAGGGGCCGACCTGGTTTCACAGTCCACGCTGGGCCTTACCGGGTCTGATGCTGCTTGGTCTGTGGGGGGTAGGAGGGGGCGCCGTCATCTACCTGGCCGGTCTGCAAAACATACCGCCCCACCTCTATGAGGCGGCGGAGATTGACGGCGCGAACATCTGGCGCCGTTTCTGGCGAATCACGTTGCCCCTGTTGACACCGACACTCTTCTTCCAGTTGGTTCTGAATCTGATCGCTACCTTTCAGGTATTTACCCAGTCTTACATTGCGACGCAGGGAGGACCGCTCCAAGCAACTTTTTTCTATATGCTGTACATTTACAACAAGGCGTTTGGCACGCTGCGGATGGGCTATGGTTCGGCACTGGCGTGGATACTCACGTTGATCATCCTGGCCGTTACGCTGCTGGTATTCCGCAGTTCACCGCACTGGGTTTATTACGAAGCTGAACGGCGCAAGGAAGACGCATGAAGCCAGGGGTAATAGACGACCTATGAATGTAGATTCGCCCGTGACGCAAGGAGGCGGCTGGCTCAGTCAGTTGCGCTGGAATCGCCGCGTGCGAGGCCGGGTTGTCAGCTTCTCAGCCCATTTCTCCATGATACTGTTGTCACTTATCTTCCTGATCCCGATGTTTTGGATGCTCTCAACTTCTCTAAAGAGCCGGGCCCAGACGTGGCTGTTTCCCCCTGAATGGATCCCGAATCCTGTTGTCTGGGAACACTTTCCCCGCATTTTTGAAGTAGCTCCCGTGCTGCTCTTTTTCCAAAACACAATGATCATTGTGTTCTGGAATGTATTGGGGCAGGTGTTCTCGACTAGTCTGGTTGCCTTTGGCTTCGCGCGCCTCCGCTTTCCGGGACGTGATGTGCTATTCATCCTGTTGATTGCGACTCTCATGATCCCCTACCAGGTGACCCTGATTCCCACCTTTATTCTGTTCAAGCTTTTTGGTTGGATCAATACATTCCTGCCACTCACAGTGCCGGCTTTCACCGGCAGTGCCTTCTTCATCTTCCTAATGCGCCAGTATCTCATGTCGCTTCCGTTCGATCTGGACGACGCCGCGCGCATGGATGGCTGCAATACGTTCCAGGTCCTGCTTTTCATTCTCCTACCTCTGTGTATTCCGCCCCTGGTAATCGTTGTCGTTTTCACCTTCATTGGCGTATGGAACGACTTCCTCGGGCCGCTGATCTATCTGAATGAAAACACAAAGTATACAATCGCTTTAGGTTTAAACCTGCTGCGAGGGCGCAATCGCACGGACTATAACGTGCTTATGGCGGCTTCGTTGTTGGCGGTCCTACCCACTCTCATCGTCTATTTCCTTGCCCAGAACAAGCTGATTGGGGGTATCGCCTCGGTTGGCTTAAAGGGTTGAATCACTTAACGCGTTGAGGCACTACTCACAGTATCCACACAGGGAGGACAAGATGAACGGAAGCGCACAACAGAGTCGTCGGGATTTTCTGAGATTGGGAGCGCTGGCCGGGGCGGGCAGCTTGCTGGCAGCCTGTGCGGCGGTGGCGCCAGGCGCAGCGGGAGACGAGGGAGCACCGGATGCTGCCGCCACGACCATCTCATGGTGGAACCCGGACGTTCTCGACTGGCAGCCGGCCTATATCGATATGGCGGCCGCGTTCACGGATCAAAATCCTGACATCCAGGTCGAAGTACAGGATGTTCCGGAAGGAGGCTTCGCCGAAAAGATTTTGGCCATGATCGCAGGCGACACGGGGCCGGACGTTTGGGTCTTCTATTACGCCACCGACTTTGCCCGCCGCGGATTTACGGAAGACATTACGCCGATGCTCGAAGCCGACGCAATCCAGGCGGAGGAGATGTGGTTCCCGATCTGCCTCGAGCGGGCCACCTATGAGGGACGGATGTACAGCACGCCGCGTGACGGCGTCTGGGGGATGGTTGGCTACAATGCCAGCCTCTTCGAGGAGATGGGCGTGCCACTGCCAGTAGAGGGCTGGACGATTGACGATTATCTGGCTGCTTGTATCGCCCTCACCGATGAAGAGATGGGGACCTGGGGCACACTCATTTCCGGTCCAGGCACACTTCTTTGGGACCAGGCTTTCTGCTGGAACATGGGATTTGAAATTGTTAGCGAAAACGGGCGGCAGGTGCAAGGCCTGCTGGACACACCAACTTCGATCGAGGCCATCCAGTGGGTTCTCGACTTGGAGGTCGAGCATGGCGTTGCGCCGTCGGGCGCCCAGTCAGAAGCACTTGGCCCATTTGCCTTCGGATCGGGCAAGGTAGGCATGTTCCAGGCCTCAGGTTGGAATCTTGTAGACCTGAAAGAGGTCCCATTTGAATGGGATATGGTCTCCGTTCCCATTCGCGAAGGCGGCGAGTCATTCGCGTGGGGGGACTCGGTACAGTACTACATGTGGACCGGTTCACAGGAAAAAGAGGCCAGTTGGGAGTTGATGAAATACATCAGCGGCGTGGAAGGCAGCCAGATTGCGGCCGAAGTGGGGGCCTGGACGCCGCCGACTCCGCAGACCTGGCTGAATCTGGGTTGGGACCAGGATCCTGTTCTGAGCAAATTCTGGCAGCAGGCCCAGCTGCCTACCAAGGTGCCCAACTACCTGCGCACTGAGTTCCACTGGGACTGCGTCCACCCGCAGTTTGCCGGAATCTGGACCCGATACATCGAGAACAATGAACGCCCCCTGGAGACCCTTGTTCAGGAGGCGGCAGCGGAGGCCCAGTCCTGCCTGGACAAGTCATACGCAGCCAGCTAGGCGCACGACATGCGGCAGTCACTTTGATAGTAGTCTGAAGGTGCGGCAATGTGCCGCACCTTCACTTTTCCCGTTATGCCCATTCCCCTGCGCGAAAGGAGAACCTTCGTGGCCAGCCGCATCAGCTTTGAAGGCTATACTTTTCTTTTCCAGGTCCTGACGACCAGCAACGTCTACACCGCCGAGTTTTCGGCGCCCGTACAGGAGGGTGAGCGCCTCGTCTACCGTACGCAAGAGGTGAGTTACGGAGATGACAGCGGTCGCGTGGCCGCGCTGTTTGAGGTCTCATTCTCGAGCAGTGCGAAAACTGTCAGCTGGAGGGCCCGGGCTGAACATTCGGAACAAATCAAGGGAATCAAAGTGTTTGTCGAGTCTCTCCCCTACGGCAAGGTCGTCACGCCTCCGGGCTTGCGATGGGAGATTGGCGAATCGGCGGGGCAGTGCTTCGTATACCCGCACGGCGCCTACCCGGTGCGGGGACGCGGCGGAGAAACCGGCATCGTCTTTCCTGTTGGCCCCATACCTGGCATGGCCGCACAGTTCATTCTGATCGAAGGCGAGGAGGAAACTGTCTGTATACGCTCCAATGAACATCCCCCTCGCTTCAAGCGCTTTTGGGCATACCGCGCTGAAGAAGGTCTCGAAGTTCATCTCATGTCGGAAGAAAACGCCTTCGAAATCACAAACGAGCACAGTTCGCCAACCTGGCACATCGAGCGCGTCTCGACATGGGAGGAGGCCGTCGATCCCTACATCGAGTGGATGGAGGAAGCCTATGGATTGGAGCCGCTTGAAAGTAGGCGAGATGTGCCTGAGTGGCTGCGCCGGGTTGCTTTCATGGCCATTCTGCATGGCGTAACTTCAGACGGCAAGATGTGCCATGACTTCGCGGAAATGGAGGCGCGGCTGCATGAACTCGCGCAGATCTTCCCGCCGGAGCGCACGCTGATCAAGGTACTGGGCCATGAAGGCCGTGTCGACTACCACGTGCCCGACAATCTGCCTGGCGAAGAACTAGGGGGACCGGAGGGATTCGCCCGGTTCATGAAGTCGGCCCACGCCCTCGGATTCAAAGTGCTGGTACACATGAACATTTGGGGAATGGCGTTGGATCACCCTCTCTATCCTCAGTTTGCGCAGCACCAGATTCATGATCTTTTCGGTCGGCCGGTCTTCTGGGAGGTCGACTACGATAAGGACGAAAATATCGAGCCGACCTTTGCCTATATCTCGCCCGATGCCCCGGAGTTCAGAAAGCTCATGGTCGATTGTATTGGGCGCCTGGTAAATGACTATGCGATAGATGCTTTCCACCTGGACCAGTCGGCTTTCCCCATCAATGATCTCCATCACGATCATATGCGCGGCGTCGGGCTCCTGTTTGAAGAGTTGCAGGCTGCATTTCCCGGTGTACTCTTCACCGGTGAAGGAACATCAGAATGGGTGGCCGGCATGTACGCGCTCTCGTCGGGACAGGGTGAAATCCTGTGGATCGACATGGCATTGGGACACGACGGCAGCAGACTTGACGAGTTGGTCAACGCCGAAATGTACCGCCGTCTCCTCGGCAAATACATGCTCAGTTACGGGTCGTCCGGCTCGATCGGGCCCGAACCCAGACGCGGCGTCTGGACATTCCCCCATCCCCGGATCTGGTGGTCCGAAAGGAAGTTTCGCGCCTGGCAGGACTTTTTCGAGAGACTCGAAGTGATCCCTACATTGGTGCTCACCGACAAGCACGTTAAGACCGACAGCGCCCTTGCGCAACTGGTTTTCGACCGAGCCGAACGGTGGCTTGAAAGAAGCCCCTGATTCTATGCATATTTCGGTATTCTTACCAGCGTACTTTTCTGGATCCACTGAATGTTCTCTTCGTGGTCAACCCCTGCACAGGGAAGACCCGAGGGCCAGGGGATCCAGGATCGAGGGGTGAGGAGTGAAGAAGGTCCTTGGATTGACTGAACTGGGAACGTGGCCCGGCACAGGATTTGACGTCAGGCTATGTGGTGGAATCACCCATAGTTACCGGGGGAATAGTCACTAATTTCAGTTTTTCTTGCAGATTCAGTTGTGTTAGGATTGGCTCGTCCTGGTCGGTATGCTTGGATCCACCGGCCATACCCCCAAACACACTGAAGCAATCCATCAGTTGTGGCCCTTGACCTTACAGGGCCGGCCTTTCAAGCGTTTCATTCGCCTCGCACTTTCGGTTACGTATTCCCCTTCAGATTGAAGGAAAACGTTCTCTACGGTGTTGAAGGACGCAACCCTCTGAATTTTGGCCCGTCCTGACATATTCAGCGAAGTTCTCGAAGTGTACACAGATTCGCAAGTGAACGGTGTCGTGATAACCGTCCGCTTCTAGGCGGCTGACCGTGCGCAGAGGCCACCAATACCAGGGTGGGGAAGTTCCAAGCCGTTCAGTCCGAATTGTGAGAGCTACTGTCGGAGACGTTGTCCGTTCACCCAGGGCGACAGGATGCCTCGCCTTTCTCTGAACATTGATATACATGCTTCTGAAGCCAGGCAGACGACGCAGTCTCAGAAGGTGCATTATTCTCGGAGGTGACCAGGAATGAGCCGAATTACGATTGATCACGTAGCAATTATGGTCAGCGATCTGGAAAGATCGCTGGAGTTTTACCGGGACATTCTGGGCATGGAGGTCGTATCCCCCGAGGAGCACGATGGCGGCCCCATTGATGAGATGACTGCGATGTCAAACGTACACATGCGTGAGTACCGACTGCGCCCTCCTGGTGGCGTAAACGGTCATACGCGCACCTCGGAACAGGGCTTCACCTTCGACCTCATCCAGTGGATCAATCCAGAAAGTCCGACGGGGCGGCAGCCGCTTCACCACGTGCCCAGCGCGCATTTCTGTTTCGGTGTCGAGGATGTGCCGGCCACCTACGAACGCTTGAAGGCGGCAGGCGTGGAGATAGTTTCGCCGCCGGTACGTTTCGAGGGCGAGGGCGATTGGCACGTACTTTTCTTCTATGATCCAGACGGTAATCTGCTCGAATTGAACGAAATTGGCACCGGTGAACAGGTGCCGCATGACTTCAACTGGAGTACGGCCTGACCGGTTCCTGTGAGATCGAGATGGCTCGGGACCATTGATGAATCCTCGTAGTCGGGCATTGGCAATTGCCGCGATGTAAACTCAGCAAAAGGAAAAATCATGCGAGATGTTGCCTACTGGCCCAAGACATTTCTGGATGAAGTGGAGGGGCGAACGGTCGACGATGGCATCCTGTTCTGGGCGCTTGGCGGGCCGAGTTTCGTTTACCGCACGCCGGAGACGATGATCTGGATCGATCCCTACTCCTACGGAACGCCCGATGATGCCGTGCCGGGCGCCTACCGATCGACGGCCATCCCCGTCAAGCCGGACGAAGTAAGCGTGGCCGACATTATTATCTCCACCCATGACCACGTGGATCACTGCCACGACGGCACCCTCTTGCCCATCGTGGAAAACACCGATGCAGTCTGTGTTGCACCGCGCTCCTCGGCGAAACTGATGCGGGAGTTTGGCATTGCCAACGACCGTATACGCGAGGTGGCGCCGGGCGACTCGTTTCAGGTCCGAGACGTAGAATTGCAGGTCTATCCATCCTACGACCCGAATGAGCCGCACGCGGTGACATTCGTCTTGTCGTCTGGTGGGACGAAACTCTTTGTCTCCGGCGACACTTGGGATGGCCCGGCTATGGCAGAGATCGGTACGGAGCATGACCTGGACTTGGCACTGCTGGCCTTTGGCCGTACGTGGTATATGGAGATAGAGGAGTTTCTCTCGGTGGCGCAGAAACTCGGCCCCAAGACGCTTCTGCCCTTTCACTGGGAATTCTGGCGCAACCACACCGGCGACATCGGCAAGCTCTTTGAACTTTACTACCAGCAGCAGCCGGAGTTCGACATGCGCATTCTGCTTGTTGGCGACTCGCTTGAGTTGCCGGCCAGGAACGGCAGCTAACGGTTGCTGGGCTTGCGATTCCAAGCCTGGAGGTAAGACCAGATGGGTCGATTGCAAGGAAAGGTCGCTATTGTCACGGGGGCGGGCCAGGGACTCGGGCGGTCGACTGCGTTGCGGTTTGCGACCGAAGGCGCCAAGGTCGTCGTCGCCGATATGAACCGGGAGACCGCCCACGACACGGTCAAGACTATCAACTCGTCGGGCGGAGAGGCGACAGCAGTCATCGTCGACGTTAGCGTTGCCCAAGATGCCGAGAGGATGGTGGCAGACACTTTGGCTGCGTTTGGCCGCGTCGACGTCCTGGTGAACAACGCCGCTACATTCGGGAGCGGCAAACATATCGCCGAGATCGACGAGGCAGATTGGGACCGCGTGATGCGGGTGAACCTCAAGGGGCCATTTCTGTGCTCGAAGTTCGTGATTCCCCCCATGTTGCGCCAGGGCTGTGGCAGTGTTGTATTTGTGTCGTCAATGTCCGGGGTGGTGGCCAACGAAATGCAGGCTGACTACAACACATCAAAACACGGCCTGATCGGCCTGGCCCGTTGCCTTGCACAGGACTGTGGAGAAGGCGGCATTCGAGCCAACGTAGTATGCCCGACCGGCATGAACACGCCGATGATGGCGCGCACGCCCGCGGAAAACGTGGCGTCCTACGCAGCCATGACCATGTTCTCCCGGTTCGCCGAACCTGAGGAGGTGGCTAACGCAATCCTGTTCCTGGCCAGCGACGAGGCTTCATACATTACCGCGGCCGTACTCATGGTAGACGGCGGCGCTACCGCGATCCAGCCTTCAGACCGGCAGCTCAGGGAGGGCGCGGCCAGGTATCTGCGCCGCGCAGGAGGGGATTGGGCCTGAGGCTGCCTCGCTTCGTCCCGGATTCGCGGTTCCCGCCGTGTTCCCAGCAGCTCGATTCTCGGTTCCCCAGAATGGCAAGGAGAATACAGCGATGAAAGTCAAGGCACTCGATCATATTGCTATTACGGTCAGCGACACCCAAAGGGCCCTGGAGTTCTATGTCGGCAAGCTGGGCCTGAAGCAGGTCGAGCAGCACCAGTTGGAAGGAGAAAAGTCGGACATGGCGGGAGGACTGCAGGGTTCGCGTGCGCAGTCAACCCGCTTGGCCGCCGACGATACGCCGGGGATCCTCATAGACCTGCTCGAATTCTTTACAACGCACGGGGACAAGCACGTCACCCCACTTGGCTCTGTCGGGTCCTGCCATTTCGCTCTGACCGTTGAAGACTTGCCGGCAACCGTGGACGTGCTGAGAAAGTCCGGCGTAGAGTTCATTTCGGGGCCCGTGAATTTCGAGCTCACTGAAGGTTCGGTCAGTGTCTGCTTCTGTTACGACCCTGACGGCAATCTGGTCGAGTTGATGGAGGAGTATGAACATTGAGAGGGGTCTTGCAAGCATTGGGGGGCAGAAAAGTTTGGCGAATGGGCGTGCAGAGCTGGAACCAGAAATGCACAGAGGTTCGATTGCTGTAGCGTCGAATTTGCATGATGAGAAGAGGGGTGTATCCCAGATTTGGGTTGGGAACAGTCTGGCGGTGAATCGGCGCCAGCGGTGGCTGGCGTTGTTTGCCGTCTTTGGGCGAGACGCAGCGCAGGCGCCAGGCCCGGCCGGACAGGGGAGTCCGGCAGTTGGGGCGTGTGCGAGGGCAGGCACAGGGCCGGCACCTGCGGGGCTCTGATGGGACTGGCGGGACGTGGTCTGGCTGGACACGTTCGAATAGGCACCTGT
>VXOE01000390.1 GCA_009840225.1 Caldilineaceae bacterium SB0662_bin_25
ACGCCCCCCCTAAACCTTGCCGTGCCTCTTCGACCAGGTGGCGATATTCGAACAGGTGCCTAATCGAACGTGTCCAGCCCGACCGCGTCCCGTCAGTCCCATCAGATCCCCTTACGTGCCCGCCGTGTGCCTGCCCTCGCACCCGCCCCAACCGACGGGTTTCCCCGTACCCCCAGGCCTTGCGCCTGCACTGCGTCCCGCCCAAAGACGGTAAACAACGCCAGCCACCACTGGCACGATGCTCTCAACTGACTTTTCTCGCCCCAAAATTGATCTGCACCCATTTCGACTATGTGAGCGATACCCTGGATCGCACAACATTGCCCTCCCAATCGAGCAACTTCCATTCCTTGTCGCCAGAGAAGTAGAATACGCCTGTGGCGGGCCAGTCGCCTTTCCCTTATGGAGGCATTTGTCGGTGTGCATTGCGCGCCAAACTGGTGTAGGATACCCCTATTCGGTCCACCACGACTCCAGTGGCCGCAGAAACGCCGCTGTTCCAACCACTGACGAACGCAGAGTAAACACCACAATGCACATCACCGACAGCGGTACTCTCAGCCGCGGCCAGCCCGGCACATCCCGCGCTATCCTCACCTTTCCCACCGTCATCGCCCTCGACAGTGGTACCCTCTTGGCCACCTACCGCACCGGTACAACCAAGGATTCCGACGACGAAACCGTCGAATTCGTCCGCTCGAACGACGGCGGCCGCACCTGGAGCCAACCCTGGAAACAGGTCGAAAACCCCACACTGGATGGCCTCTACGGCTCGTTGCGCGTCATCTACATGACCGAACTCTCCCCCGGCCATCTGTTGGGCGCCTCCATGTGGATCGACCGCACAACCTGGCCCGGCGGCGGCCTCTTCAACGTGGAGACCGAAGGCTGTCTGCCCATGCAGGTACTCCTCGCCGACTCGCATGACGACGGCCAGTCCTGGTCTCCCTGGCGGCTCGTCCCCATGCCCGAGGAGATCGGACCCCCCAGCCTCACCGCGCCCGTCCTCATGCTGGCCGACGGCTCACTGGCTTTGAGCATCGAGACAAACAAACACTACCAAGACGCCTCGCCCTGGATGCAGAAGGTCGTCTTCATGCACTGCCATGATCGTCAGACTTCCTACTCAAGCCCAGGCCAGGAAGGTAAGCTGGCCGTGGACCCGAACTGGGCAGAACCGGTCGTGGCCGGCCAGGATCCCAGCGGCCGCATCTTCAACTGGGACCTGCGCTGCGGTGTCGCCCCCGACGGACGCGTCGCCACCTTTTCCTGGACCTACGACACCGTTACTGCCCGCTACCTGAACATCCACCGCCGCATCAGCATCGATAGCGGCCGTACCTGGACCGAAGCCGAAGACCTCGGTTTCGCCGACCAGGCCGCCCGCCCGGCCATGCTAGCCGACGGCCGCGTCCTCCTGCCCTACGTGGACAGGTTCGGCAGCCGCTCAATCCGCGCCCGTCTTGCCCCGGCCATCGACGCCCCTTTTGATCCGTCAACCGAGGTCGTAATCTACAGCCAGACACAAGACCCCGGCGATCAGACCGGTAGCACCAGCGAACTGCTCAGCGAAATGAGTCTTTGGACCTTCGGCCTGCCCTATGCTGAGACCCTGGCCGACGGGACAGCTCTGGTTGTCTACTACGCGGGAACAGACGAAGCAATGGACATACACTGGGCCAGGATCGATCCCGGCCCAGCCTGACCCTGCCAGCTACCAAACCAGCGTCGTATCCGCCGGCGCAATACATGCTGTCACACAAAGGAATCGACATGCGCAAGAGCAAGATGCTTCAGAAGTTCCGCAACGACGGCTTTGCCCGCGTCTGCGGCCTCGGACACTACCTGCCCTTCTACATCCGTTACGCCGCTCACTACAACTTTGACGGCATCTGGTTTGACCTCGAACACCGCCCCATGGACGCCCGCGAGGTACAGGCCATCATCATGATGTGCTACCATAACGATATCGACTGCATGGTCCGCCCTCCCACCCTGGAGCGAACCAAACTCTATCGATACCTGGAGGACGGCGCCAGCGGCTTCCTCATGCCCCTGATCTCAGATCCGCAGACCGCCTCCGACGTGGTCCAGGCCGTCAGGTTTCCACCGCTCGGCAACCGCGGCATGGACGGCGCCGGGCTGGATGCGGATTTCGGTATCGGGGCCTGGAATCCTGAGAGCAACTACAACGCCGACTCCAACCGCGAGACCTTCCTCATCACACAGGTCGAAACCCTCCAGGCAGTCGCAAACGCCGAGGAGATCGCCTCCATCGACGGCATCGACGGCCTGTTCATCGGCCCCGCCGATCTCTCGCTGCGAATCGCAACGCAGGGAGATGGTCAGATGTCGATGGAAAGAGCGATCGATACCGTCGCCGCCGCGGCCGCGAAGCATGGAAAGATTTGGGGCATCACCGCCGCTTCCGTCGAAGAAATCAAGCGCTACCGCGATCAGGGCGCGCAGATGGTCCCCTGGGGCGGAGACTTCAGTCTGATGAACGTACTCAAGGATTGTAGTGAAGACCTGGACGGCGTGCCCGGCGCTTGACACCGCCTTCCAAGCCCACCCGGCGACATTTGTGAAAGGCTGAAAAGCATGAAAATAGCTATCCTGCATGGCCCGCGCGATTTGAAAATCGAGGATCAGGAACTGGATGTCAGCCGGCTTGCCGACGACGAAGTCTGGGTGAAGACCCGCATCTCCGCCCTCAAAATCGGCACCGATCGCGGCAACTACGAAGGCGCAGACCAGGTCCCCGGCGCGCCCGGCTATCCGCGCTGGGTCGGCGACAGCAATCTGGGCATCGTGCAGGCCGCCGGCAGCAAGGTAACACGCGTCAAGGTCGGCGACCGCATCGTAACCCGCGCGCCGCACCAGTCCGAATACATCATGTCCCAGTCCGAAAGCCTCGTCGTCATCCCGGACGGGGTCGCCGACGAGGATGCCGTTTACGCCCACCTTTACGCTCTCAGCGCGCACTGCTATCACAAGGCCCACTTCCGCCCCGGCGAAAACGTGGCCGTCGTTGGCGTCGGCGTCCTCGGACTGGGTGCCATCGCTCTGGGCCCCCTCTTCGGCGGTCGCATCGTCGGTATCGCCAACAGCCCCGTCCGCATGGAAATGTCAGACAGGATGGGTGCACACGCCAACTTCCTCTACAACGATCCCGACCTCGAGGCCAAACTCGACGAATTCACCCGCGGCCAGGGTATCGACCTCGTCATCCTCACCGCCAACCCTTGGCCCGCCTTTCGCACCTCCATGCAGATCGTACGCCCCGGCGGCCGCGTCTCCGTCGTCAGCCTGCTCGGCCGCGGCGAACCGCCGCTCGACTTCAACCCGCTCGCCATGGAGCTGTTCTACAACAAAGGTACCTCTCTGATCGCCGTTTCCCAGCGGGCCGGATATCTCTATCCCGATGGCGGCTCCGATCCCTACAATACCGCCGACCGCTACGCCTGGGACAACATCGCCGACCACGTCGTTTCTTTGATGGCCGACGGGCTGCTCGAACCGAGTCGCCTCATTACCCACCGCTATCACTACAGCGAAATGGTCGAAGCCTACGAAATGGCCTACCATCGCGAGAAGAATATGCTGGGCGTGATCTTCAACTGGCAAGAATAGAATCCGATTTCGTGTCGCGGACCAAGTGCCCGTCGATGCGCATCACGGAGGCCACCATGACCTCTTTCCCAAACACGGCCCAACACGACGTCTCACGCTCCCTCGACCTCTACGACCAGGCCGGCGAACTAATCCCCGGCTGGACACAGCTCATCAGCCGACGCGCCGACCAGTTCGCCCACGGCGTCAGCCCCATCTATGCCCAGCGCGCCAAAGGGTCTCGATTTATCGATGTCGACGAAAACGAGTATATCGACTGGATGAACGCCGTCGGCGCCATCATCCTCGGCCACGCCGATGACGTCGTGGACGCCGCGGTCAAGGAGCAGATCGACCGCAGCAGCCTCTTCTCCGCCAACAGTCCGCTCGAAATTGAACTGGCCGAGGAACTCAATGACACCATCCCAAGTTCTCAGATGGTGCGCTACTGCAAAGGCGGCGGCGATGCCTGCGCCATGGCCGTGCGCATCGCCCGCGGCGCCACCGGCAAGGACAAAGTCCTCTTCTGCGGCTATCACGGATGGCACGACTGGTACCAGGCCGCCAACTTCGGTGTCGACCCCGAGAGCGGCGAATATCCCTTCGCCGGTATCGAGCCGATCGGCGTGCCCCAAGCCCTCGAAGGCACCGTCATCCCCTTCACCTACGGTGACATGGAGATGCTGACCTCCCTTCTTGAGGATCACGCCGGCGAGGTCGCTGCCATCATGATGGAGCCGGCCCGCTCAGAGCTGCCGCCTCCAGGCTACCTGGAATCGGTAAAGCAGTTGGCCGCCGATCACGGCGTCGTCCTCATCTTCGACGAGGTCTCCTGCGGCTGGCGTATCGCTGTCGGCGGCGTGCAGGAAGCCGTCGGCGTAACACCCGATATGACAGTAGTCGCCAAGTGCATGTCCAACGGCTACCCCATGGGCGCCGTCGTCGGCTCCCGCGAGGTAATGGAACCGGCCAAGCATATGTTTATATCCAGCTCCTACTGGAGCGACAACATCGGGCTGGCCGCCTCGCTCACCACCATTCGCGAGCTCAAGCGCCGCCAATCGCCCCGGCGCTTCAAGGAGATCGGCGAAAAGCTGCGCACCGCCCTTAATCAGGCCATCGCGGAATCCGGTCTGGACGGCGCCTGCACCGGCCTGCACACAAATCCATCCGTTACCCTCAATACGCCCGACGACGTCGATCCTCGCAAGGTCTCTACCCTATTCATCCAGGAGATGGCCAAACGCGGTGTGCACACCTACATGAGCTTCAAGGCCACCCTCGCCCACACCGATGAGGATATTCGCCTGACCGGTGAAGCGGCTGCTGAGGCTCTTCAGGTCGTACGCGCCGGTCTGGAAAACGGCAATATCGACGACCTGCTCACCGTTAATCTCAAAAAGGAACCCTTCCGCCGTCAAGTCCGATAGGACGACGCCTAAAGAGGAAGTCTCGCACAGAATATAGGCTACTGGATACCTGCCATGTTTTCGCACGAGTTCAATGAAGCCGATCAGCAGTTTCTCGAAAGGGAGGTCCTCCCCTTCCTGCCCGACCGCATCATCGACGCCCACGCGCATCTCTTCTGCCACGAGCACTATCCGGACGGTGGCCCCCCCGCCGGGCTCGCAACCACGCCGCCCCGGCTGGGCTTGGCCGAGTTCGAACGGTACTCCGAGTGGCTCCATCCCGGAGGACGTGTCGTAGGCGGCCTCTTCTTCGGACTCGTCTTTCTCGGCGACCGTCAGGCCAACAATGAATTCATCGCCGCAGAAATACAGGGCGATTCGCCCTTGGCGGCCAAATCGCGCGGCCAGATGATCATCTCCCCCGACATGGACGTCGAGACCATCCTCGACGAAGTCCGCCGCCTGGGAATGACCGGCCTGAAATGCTATCACACCATGGCCCCACTGAATCCGCGCCTCGGCACGCCAGAATCCGGCGCCGGCTCCTACACCGCCGCCGACCCGACCTGGACCGCGCCCATTGAGGCTTATCTTCCCGAGGAACATGTCGCCGCAGCCAACACGCTCGGGCTGACAATCACGCTGCACATGGTGCGCGATCGCGCCCTCGCCGACCCGGTCAACCAGGCCACCATCCGGCGCTACTGCGAGTCCTATCCCAAAATGCAGCTGATCCTGGCCCACGCCGCCCGCGGTTTCAACCCCTGGCATACCATCGAGGGCATCGAAAGCCTGCGCGGCCTTGACAACGTCTGGTTCGACACATCCGCCGTAACCGAGGCCGGCGCTTTCGAAGCCATAGTAGAGACAATGGGACACGAAAAATTGATGTACGGGACTGACTTCCACGTCAGCCACACGCGCGGCCGCTGCGTTGCCATCGGCGACTCTTTCCACTGGCTCTACGCCGATGAAATGGACCTGGGCGAGAAGCACATCACCCTGCAGCCGGTTCTCATCGGCCTTGAATCCCTGCGCAGCCTCCGCCTCGCCTGCGACCGGCTGAAGCTGACCGAGCGCCAGGTGGAGGACATCTTCTACGGAAATGCAGCCGCACTCCTGGATATCGAGTAAGGAGGAGGATAATGCAGGTACTGTCCCCGCCTGAGCAAATTGATTTCGCTCACAACAAGCAACTGCTCAACCGCTACCGCTTCATCGAATATGAGGCGCTGCGCATCCTTGCCGCCTGGCTTCCCGCCACCGCCAACATGGACTGGAAACTGGCCATGGGCCGCCTGCTCTGGGAAGATGCCCAGCACGTCCAGCATCTCTACCAGCGCCTGCGTGAAATCCAGACGCCTGCCTTCCGTCCGCCCGGTGACGACGCGCTCGAACACCTGATGGCCGAAGCCCTCCACGCACCCAACGAAGCCGACCTCCTGGCCGGCCTCTTTCGTGTCATCAAGCCGGCCCTCGTCGACACCTACCGCTGGCACTGCGATCAGACCTTCGCCAATCCCGACGCGCCGACCCTCTATGCCTTCAAACACATCCTGATCGATGAAGAGCTGCAACTCACCTGGGCAGAAGAAGCCCTGGCAGACCATGCGCCAGGTGAGTGGGAAACCTACATCGTCGACCTGCTGGCGGCAGCCGGAGGCGTCTCCGGCCGCGAAGACCGCCAGGAAGAACCGGCGCCGCCCGCGTGCCGCAAGACGTTCGACTGCCCCCGCGACGCCGCCCGCGACAGCCGCTTCAGCCTGGTCAATCGCGACGCCGGCAAACGGATTACCGACGTCGATCATGCAACCCAGCGTCTGCGCGATTTCGAAAGCTACAGCCAGGAGATGCTCGCCGCCGAAACCGTCGCCCTCATCATCCACCTGTCGCCCGACATGCCCTGGGCCTTCACCTACGACAGCGCCCGCCACTGCTACGACGAGACCCGCCACTGTAAACTGGGCATCGAATGGCTGGCTCAGCACGGACGCGACTATACCAAGGTCCCCCAGAACACGCGTATCTACACCTGGCGCAGCCAATACGACGCCGCCACCCAATACTGCCTCCTCACAATGGGCAACGAGACACACGCCTTCCCCCACCGCCACGTGCAGATGGCCGCCTACGCCGAAACCGGCGACCGTCTCTCCGCCCAGTTCGTCAGCTACGACATGGCCGACGAACGCCAGCACGTTGCCTTCGGCCACAAGTGGCTGCCGCAGCTGATGATGCAACACGGGATCGACAGGCCGGTGGACGAATTTGTCAAAGAGACGGTTGCCCTGTGGGAACGGGAGTACATGTCGGGTACGCTGCCCATCCACGAACAGCCGGAGACCTCAGTTCAGTAGGCAGTTGTCATCCCAACCGCCTGCCAACAACCGCTGGAATCAGCCAATGGACCGCAGTCACTATCGCACTCTTGGACGAACCGGATTATCGGTCTCTCCGATCGCACTGGGCACTGTTGAACTGGGGATGGACTACGGAATCCCGGTTCCCGGTCAATACGGCCGCCCCTCCTCTTCCGCCGCCGAACGCCTGGTGGGCGCAGCGCTGGACGGTGGCATCAATTTCATCGACACCGCCCAGGCCTATGGAAACAGCGAAGCGGTCCTGGGCCGTGCCCTGCGCGGCCGCCGCAAACGGGTCGTGCTGGCCACCAAAGCCACCGTGCAAGCCGATGGCAGAACGTTGCGCGGCCAGGCACTGCGCCGCGCCATGCTGTCCGGCCTCGAGAACAGTCTCCGCTCGCTGAGAACCGACTACGTTGACATCTGGCAGATCCATAACGTCGACGCCGACCTGCTCGACCAGGCCGACCTCGTAGCCGAGATATTCTCTGAAGCACGCGCCAGCGGCATGATTCTCTGGCGCGGCGGCTCCTTCTATGGCCCCGACCTGCCCCTCGCCGCTCTCGATCTGGAGCTGTTTGACGCGATTCAGGTCACCTATTCGCTCTTCGACCAGCGCCTGGCAACCAGAGTCTTTCCCGCCGCCAGAAGGAAAGGTGTAGGCATAATGGTGCGCTCGGTACTGCTCCAGGGCGTCCTGACCGAACGCGCCGACTACCTGCCCGACTGGCTTGAACCTTTGAAAGCGCGCTCCAGGCGGTTTCGCCAGCTCGTTGCCAATGCAGGTAGCAATCGCCGCCACGCAACCGGCCGTGGCTTCACGCCGGCACAGGCGGCCATCGCCTTTGCACTGGCCGAACCGCTAATCGGGT
The DNA here is from genome assembly GCA_009840225.1 of Caldilineaceae bacterium SB0662_bin_25. Lineage (GTDB taxonomy): Bacteria > Chloroflexota > Anaerolineae > Caldilineales > Caldilineaceae > Bin5. The sequence continues at coordinate 8,254 of VXOE01000390.1, forward strand.
CGGTGCTCGTCGGCATGCGCACCGAGGCAGAGCTCGAAGAGAATCTGGAGGCAGCAAGCGCGACGCTCTCCCCCGACCTGCTCCACGAACTGCGCCAGCTACGAATCGACGACCCCGAGTTGCTTAATCCGAGTTACTGGCAAGCCGACCTCGAGGCCGCTGCCAAGAGGATGCGACAGATTTGAACTCGGCAAGCTTCATGGTCAATGGCAGCCAGTTCGGGCGGCGGGCGCGCCAGTCCGGGACCGGCAGCAAGCGAATCCGAGACAGAACGTAACCACTCAGGAATGTAGGGAGGTATAGAAGATGGAATTTCGCCAGTTGGGTAACTCCGAACTCAACGTCAGTTCAATCGGCTTGGGCAGCGTGACCTTCGGCCGCGAAATCGACGCCGAAACGTCCTTTTCGATTCTCGACTACGCCATGGACAAGGATATCAACCTGATCGACACCGCCGAAGTCTATTCCGCAGGCGGATCCGAAAAGGTACTGGGCCAGTGGCTCTCCCGCGGCAGTAACCGCCAGAAAGTCGTGTTGGCAACCAAAATCGCGCCGCCACTGGACCGGGAACGCGTCCTGCAGTTCGCCGACGATAGCCTGCGCCGGCTGCAGACCGACGTCATCGATCTCTATCAGCTCCACGCCTACGACGACGGCACGCCTTTCGAGGAAACACTGGATGCTCTCAATACGCTTGTGGAGCAGGGAAAGGTACGCTACGTCGGCAGCAGCAATTTCGCCTCGTGGCAGCTTTGCAAGGCGCTCTGGATTGCCGATGTGAACGGTTGGGCGCCCATGGTATCTGTTCAGCCCAACTACAACGTCGCCATCCGTGATATTGAGGCCGAAGTGCTGCCACTCTGTGCTGACCAGAATATCGGCGTGATCTCATACAGCCCGCTGGGCGCCGGCTTTCTCACCGGCAAGTACACCAAGACCTGGACCGCACCCGAGGGGACCCGCTTCGACGTCATGCCCGACCACTGGGACATCTACGAAAACGACGCCTCCATGCGCCGCATGGAGGGCCTGCGTAAAGTGGCTGCTGATACCGGCATCTCAATGGTACAGCTTGCGCTGGCCTGGGTAATCGGTCAACCCGGAATCACCTCGGTCCTGATCGGCTGCCGCAGCAAGTCCCACGTTGACCAGGCCTTCCAGGCCGAAGCAATGGGGCTGACTCAGGAGCTGCGCGAAAGGATCAATGCGCTCGGCTGACCGGGCGGAATTCCGGAATTCCTAAGCAAGACCCTGCGCGAGCGGGAACCCACAGGGGGAACACAATAATGAAAACTTACCGCGCCGCTGTAATCGGTTGCAGTCGCATGGGCGGCTTCATCGACAACGAAGTCGTCGGCTATGCCAGGATCGCACTGCCCTACTCACACGCCGCCGGCTACACAACCTGCGACCGCACAGACCTCGTCGCCTGCGCCGACCTGCGCCCCGACGTAATGGCCGAATTCGGCAAACTGCACGGCGTGCCCGCCGCGGGCCAGTACACCGACTACCGTGAGATGCTCGCCAAGGAGAACCTGGACATCGTCAGCGTAGCCACGCAGCCGGAGCCGCGCGCCGCGATCGTCGTCGACTGCGCCGACAGCGGCGTCAAAGCGATCTATGCTGAAAAAGCAATGGCCGCCTCAATGGTCGACGCCGACGCTATGGTCGAAGCGGTCGAGAGGAACGGCGCCATTCTCAATCTCGGCACCAACCGCCGCTACGATACCAAGTACGACCGCATGAAGGAGATCATCGACAGCGGAGAATTGGGCGACCTGCAGCACATTATCATCTATAACGTCGGCCCGTTGTTCAATTCAGGCAGCCACTTTCTCGACCTGGTCCTGAGGCTCAACAACGATGAGCCTGCCGAATGGGTGCAAGGTCACCTTCCCGAAGGCGACAGTCTGATCGACGGCGACGTTCTTACCGACGACCCGCGCGGCGAAGGGACCATTCAGTTTTCGAATGGGGTAAAGGCCCACGTCCTGCTCACCGCCCGCTCCTCGGATACTGAGGCGATCTGTTCCGAAGGAACGATTACCGCGTTGGGCGACGGCAGCGAATGGCAGGTGCGGAAAGCCGCCCCTGTAGGCCTGCGAGGGCGCAACGAGCTCCAGTTCGCGCCGGCGCCGCAGACGCCCCCAACCAGCTCCACACTGCGAGCCGTCCAGGACCTCGTCCATGCGCTCGACACCGGCCAACCTCCCAGGGGCGGCGTGCGCGCAGCCCGCGCCGGCAACGAACTCATCTTCGGCATCATCGAATCCCATCTGCAAGGTGGGGCACGCGTCGAACTCCCGCTGCAGAAGCGCACGACCCGCATGGTCCGTGACCATACGCCGCGACAGCCGAAGTATACGCCCGATTAAGTGATGGAGATCGCTTTTCGGACCGCCGGCTCAAAAGGCCACGACGGTAGGGCCGCCGGTCAGCGCAAATAGGGCCGGGGATTCCTTTCCACCTCGGCCAGGAGCGCGTCGACGTAGCCCCGGATCCCAAACAGCCGGCAGGCCGCGTCGCCTACTCGTCCGTGCCGAGGTCCCCCTGTACTTTCCCAGAACGCGCCCAGCTTAACGCGGTCCAGTGCGGGGAATGCAGGTTCTCGCTCTGTGCCCCGGCTCCGGACGCGCAGCGCGTGCCAGTACATCGCCTCGACTAGATGGACGTAGGTCGAAGTGTAGAAGTCCACGCCCAGCATCAGCAGTTTTCCGCCCGCCTGATACGCCCTGTACATGGGCGAATGCAGGCCGAACGTCTTACCCCACGGCCTGCGGTCCCAATGGGAACCGTACCCCTCCTCACGAAGATGTCCGGCGACAAACTCTTCCGCCCCTCTTCCCCGTGCCGCCACCGAATGTGAGTAGTGGTCTGAACGGTAGACGCCCGGCAGTCGGCGGAACAGCTCCGTTATCCAGCCGACCGTAGAAGGCGTACTGTGGACGTCCCACGTTTTCGACCGCAACTCCCACTTCACCAGGTTGAAGGAGGGCATCAGCAACAGCCCTTCCGGCCCGATTGCAACTTCCATGGCCTGGATCACGCTCTCAGCCCCGCCTTCGACCGGCCCGAGCGACTTGAAAGAGGAGTGAACAAACAGGGTATCGCCCGCCTCGACGCCTAGTCGCCGGAGGTCGCAAGTCAGATTGCAGCTGTTATGTGGGAGCATGGCAAGAGAACTGTTCGATCGACGCCGCTATGGAGCTATGGCCGCCCAAACATCCATCACGCAACCTTGGCGCGTCCAGCCGTGGACCGAGTCGAAGCAGACCTGTCGTTCATCTTGGCTCCAGCGAAGAGGCATGCCGCAACGGCTTCTCCAGCACCGAACGAGCGATGGCCGTCGCTGTCGCTTTCAATTCAAAGCGGTGAACGCGATGTGGGGTCGATTATGTAGTTTCAGTCAGGTAAGTGAGGCTTTTCTTGCGCCCGATTTCGTCTTCGGACATTGAAGCGATCAGTGTACCCCAATATCGCGGCGGCGTCCGCGGTTCGCCCGTAAACTCGAAGCCTTCCTCGTCCAGGCGCAAACTGCTTCCATCCAGGCCGCCATAGCCCAGCCGTTCACGCGTGGCGATCATCTCTTGGACTGCGGCCAGCGCGCGGGCGTCGAACAGGCCCAGCCTGTCTTTCAGTTTCTGAATCCTATCCTTTTGGCCGTAACACTGGTATTGCGTTTCCGCGTTCAGGTAATGTATGTAGAATGTGCGGCGCAGGTCGCCTGTGCGGTTGCCCGCCGAGCCGTGCGGCGCCGAAATGCAGTGGAAACTGACATCGCCCGGCTCCATTTCCACCGGCACCGCGCCCAGCTCCTCGAACAGGGCCTGCTCGGAAAAGTTCTCCACCTCCACGTGGCCCACCAGGTGGTGTCCCGGGATCACCCACACACAGCCGTTCTCGACAGTCGAATGGTCCAAATAGATGTCAGCATCAATGTTGGGAACGGGGTGCGTCGTCGTCCATTCCGGATCGCCGTACGGCGGGTCCTGGTGCCAGTGAATGGGCAGATCCCCTTCGGGAATCTTGCAGACAAAAGAGTCTACCACCGGCATGAAGGGATGCCCGATCAACTGACCAAAACAGGTCAGCAGCGTCGGGTTTACGGTCACCGCCTGGAAGACCGGGTCCCGGTCCCACATCCTTTCGCTTCTGAAGTAGGTCGGGACACCCTGATTATTGGCGCGGTAGCGATGCTCGGTCTGGGCGGTATCCGCCATCCCTTCTTCTACCACGCGATCGGCCGCTGCGCGCAGAGCCGCCAGCTCCTCGCCCTGTATGACGCCCCTGGCTACGATGATACCGTCTCGGTGAAACTGATCGATCTCTGCCTGTGTGAACATGCGCCTACTTTCCGCTTTAGATAGCATCACGTTCTCTCTGCATTTTCGTCTCTAATGGGATTAAAACAAGGTTCGCAGCAGGCCAGCTACTTATCAACCACAAGCGTGCGGAATGGTCCCAATACGGAAAGCCCGCCGCGGCCAGTAGGGACATCGGGACTGAAGCCGCATCCGCACTGGCCTCCAGGCAGGACTCGGGCGGATCGCCTGCATTACGCCGCCGGCGACAAATAGGTCAGGCTTTTCTTGCGACGGATCTCGTCCTCGGACATGGCGGCAATCAGCGGGCCCCAATGTCTGGGCGGCGTCCTCGGTTCCCCGGTGAACTCAAACCCTTCCTCCATCAGTCGCACACTGCTTCCTTCCAGTCCACCGTAGCCTAAATCCACGCGTGCATCGATCATCTTCTGGGCTGCCGCCAAAGCCCGCGCGTCAAACAGACCCCGCTCCTTCTCCAACGCCTGGACATAGCCAAGGTGGCCGTAGCACTCCTTTTGAACCTCGGCGTTCATGTAGTGCACGTAGAAGGTACGGCGCAGGTCGCTGGTGCGGTTGCCGGCCGATCCGTGCGGAGCCGACAGGCAGTGGAAACTGACGTCGCCCGGCCCCAACTCGATCGGCACCGCGCCCAATTCATCGAACAGCATCTCCTCCGAATAGTTCTCCACCTCAACGTGGCCCACCAGGTGATGCCCCGGAATCGCCCACACGCAGCCATTCTCTACTGTTGAATGGTCCAGGTAGATGTCGGCGTCAATATTGGGAATCGGATGGGTATCCGGCCACTCCGGGTCGCCGAACGGCGGGTCCTGGTGCCAGTGGACCGGCACATCGCCTTCCGGAATCTTGCAGACGAAAGAATCGACGATCGGCATAAACGGGTGTCCGACCAGCTGACCGTAATGTGCCAGCAGCGACGGATTGGCAGTCACCGCCTGGAAGACCGGGTCCCGGTCCCACATGAACTCGCTGCGGAAATACGTGCGCGAGCCGTCCGGGTTCGGCCGGTAGCGGTGCCCCTCTTCATTTAGACCCGCCATCCCCTCCTCCATCACCCGGTCCGCCGCCTCGCGCAGCGCCGCCAGCTCCTCGCCTTGTATCACTCCCTTCGCCACAATGAATCCGTCGCGATGAAACTGGTCGATCTCGGCTTGAGTGAACATGTGTGGTGCTTGCCTACATCTTGATGCCGGACTCAACCAGCCCTTCAACGTAGAACTTCCCCAGCACAATAAAGAGTATGACAAGGGGTATCGACGCCAGCACATAACCGGCGAAGAGAGGACCGCCCGATCCAAAATCGACCAGGTCATTCGTCGTCCGCGACAGCCGGAACAGGCCCACCGAGATCACCTGCTTGCTCATATCGCTGATCGTCACCAGCGGCCACAGGAACGAGTTCCACTCCGCCACGAAATTGAGCACGGAGAGCGTCGCCAGCCCCGGCAGGCTCAGGGGAAAAGTGATGCGCCAGATGAGCGACCACGCGCCCGCGCCGTCGCACCGGGCCGATTCGTAGAGCTCCTCCGGAATACCGGTGATGAACGCCCGCATCAGAAAGATGCCGAATATCGGGCCCCCGGCGACGTTGGGGATGATCAAGGCCCAGCGCGTATTGAGCAGGCCCAGATTGTTGTAGAGCATGTAGGCGGGAATAAAGGAAAGCACCCACGGCACCATCAACAGGGCGATAATGGCGTAGTACAGCGGCTCTCGCAGGGGAAAGCGCATGCGCGCGAAGACATAGCCGCCGATCAGCGAGAGAATCAGCACACCGGCAAGACCGACCACGGCCACAAGCACCGTATTGATCATGTAGGCGTCGATCACATCCCAGGCTGACAAATAGTTCGAGCCCCGCAACGGCAGACTTAGAGTCCAGCGCTCCCAGCGGTACTGCAGCCCGTTCTTGAACGACAGGTTGATCATGATCACCGTCGGAACCAGCGAGAGGAGCAGCAGGAAGGCGATCATAAGATGGAGGCCCAATTGGGACATCTGCAGCGGGCGGCGGGTCGGGCTCCTCTGTAATTCGGTCGTCATGTCTGTTTCCCGCAAAAAATGCTGCCGGTCGTCGCTTAGCCGCCTCGCCCGGCATTCAGCGTCAAACTGAAACGCTCTACTGTCTTAGCTCTTCGTTCGCAGGCCGGATGCCCCGGTTAATGATCAGTGTCCCCGACATCGCAATGATGAACAACAGTAGTCCAATTGCCGAGGAGTAGCCGAACTTCTGCGCGCGGAAGGCCGAATGAAACATCGTCAGTCCAGGCACCATCGTCGAGAACCCCGGTCCCCCGTCGGTCAGAACAAGAATGTTCTGGAACGCGGTGATTGCGTTGATGATGGCCAGGATCGCCAGCAGCCGTACCTGCCCCAGCACCAGCGGTATGTCGATGCGCAGCACCCGCCCCACGCCGGTGCAGCCGTCCAGTGCCGCGGCTTCATACACCGAGTCGGAAATCTGGCCCAGCCCGCCCAGGTAGATCAGCGTGCCCACCCCCCACACCCACGGGAAACCGACAAACATGATCGCATAAATGGCGATCCTGTGCTCGCCCAGCCAGTTCAATGCCAGATGCTCAAGGCCCATCGCCCGCAGCATGTCGTTGATCGGCCCAAGGTACGGATCGTAGAGCTTCTGCCACAGAAGCACGGTTACGATGCCGGGAACCAGCATGGGAATGATGACCAGAAGACGGTAAAGCTCCTTCAAAGCCGCTGAGCGCACAAAAAAGATCAACTCGGCCATGATGAACGGCATGACAATGCCGGCAAAGAGGCCGAAAACCAACAGCTTGACGATGTTGACCAGCTCATGCGGGGTTTCAGCGTACGTGAAATATGTGACGAAGTTGTCGAGGCCGACAAACGTAGCCGGTACGCCGGGGCGCCAGCGGAAAAATGCGCGAACGAGGCCCAGGATAGGAGGATAATAGACGAATACAATTAGAAGGATGAAGATCGGGCTGAGGAGCGCGTAGGCCTGCCACGAGCGGCGAAACGCTCTCCAACTGAGAGGCGTAGCCTCAGTCCTTCTTCTCCACAGCCGGCGCCCACCCGCCGCCGAATCTGTCCGCGTTGACTGCGCACTGCTCATGCAGCTGTTCCTTATCCTTAGTCCGTTGTCAACGGCGCTTCAATTGGAATCTGAATGCGGTAATGCTTATCAACCTCGAACAGTCGCCCGACGTTGATGTCGATCACATGCGCGATCGTATCCTCCTGCAGATCGTAGGGGCCTGCAGCATTCGGCGTGTACGTATACTCGGCGTAACCCTCTTCGTCCGTATAGTTCCACTCCGGAATGAGAAGACCGCCGCCGGATTCAAGCCAGGCCTGGAGCAGCGCGTTGCCGCGCGGCTCACCGTTCTCGGTCACGCGCACGGTCAGAATGATCGAACTCTTGCCGTCGGCGATGACCTTGGGCTGATCGAACTCCCCGGTGATGGAGATGTTGCGCAGGCGTACCTGTGCCTGCGCGTAGTCTACCGCGATAGCCGCCAGCAGCAGTCCGATAGCGGCGAATGCGAGCAGCCGTCCTCTTCCCATTATCGGCAAAAACCTGTGATTAGCGACCTGTTGTCCGAGGACGGTGGCCAGTGCCAGACCAGAGCACTGACCACCGGTTCGTACTGATTCCTAGCTGTCGTCGGTCTGCTCCTGCAGAATCTCTTCGTAGCGCTGCGCGCCGGCGGCAAACTCCTCTTCTTGTCGCTCGTAGAAGGTCGCTTCATCGATCTGGCCCGTAATCCATTCGATGAAGACCGGCCGCCATCGCATGAAGTTGTCATTGTCCCAATACCAGCCTTGGCCCCACCACGCAATCGCATACTCATAGAGGGGCAACTTGAAGGTGGCAATCTCCTGCCAAATCGAACCGAGCGGCGCGTCCACGGCTGAAGAAATTCGCGCCTGGTTCTCATTGACGAGGAATGCGTTGTTCTGCGGTTCGGTAAGGAACATCCAGAAATCGATCGTCTGTTCCAGATTGCCGTCCTTCTCAGTCGAGGACGCCATGGTGACAAACTCTGATCCCTGAATGGCTGTCAGCAGATCGCCGGGCACCGTTCCGTCACCGGCGGTCGTGCGCGGCGGGTCGGTCGCGCCGGGCGATGTGTCGGTCGCAGGGATTTCACTGCTGTTGGGGAGCGGCGGCGGCAGAAAGCCTCTCTCGAAAGTTACATTGGGGTCATTGGCCATGCGCGAAAACTCCCACGACCCCGAATAACGCAGCCCCACTTTGCCCTCTCGCCAAAGCAGGTCGATGTCGACCGTGTTAAAGGCGTCAATCCAGTAGGTTGCCAACTCGTACATCTCTTCAAAAGCGCGCTTGTAAATCGGCGTGTTGGGCCCGATGATGCCGGCGCGGTAGGCGGGGAGCGCCTCGTCGACGCCAACGAATTTGTCCCCATTGAGGTCCATATCCGGGCAGATCGGTTGCATCATCGAGGGCAGGATCTGCAGCGCCAGAGGCCATAGGTTGCCGGTCGCCTGCTCCCACTGCCACGGCGCCAGTCCGTCACCAGCCTCCTTCAGCGCCCTGGACACCTCCATCTGTGCGCTCCACGTCGATGGCGGTTCCAGCCCCATGCTGTCGAACGTCTCCTTGTTGTAGGCCAGCCCGACCTCGATGTTAGGCCAGATGTTGTCGATCGGTGCACAGTAAATCTTGCCGTCCGGCTGAATCAGCGAGTTCATGAAGGTCGGATAGAAGATGTCTATCCACTTATCATAATCCGGCGCGTAGCGGTTGGGCTGGGCAAGGTAGTCGTCTATCGCTACTGCCCATCCGTTCTGCACGGCAAAATTGTGCGTGCTGCGCACCAGGTTTGGCGCTGTTCCCGCCGTCGCCCCGGCCGTCAGCCAGGCGAAATAATCCTCGCCGCCAGGGCCCTCTTCGTACACGATCTCTGTGCCGGGGTTCGCTTCGTGGTAGCGCTCGGCCAGAATGCGCGGCGCGTTGACCACGATGGGATTCTCGGCCGAACGGCTGGTCCATTCGGTAGGCGTGTAACTGCCTCCTATCCAAACGCGCACCGGCACGCGGTCAACATCGGGCATTGCCTCTCCCGAATCGTCGGCTGCGGCTGACTGGTCGACTTCAACCTCCGCGGGAGCACAGGCCGCGAGCAACGCGGCGCCGCCGGTCGCACCTGCCAGCGTCAGGAAACTGCGCCTGCTTAACTGTCGATTCTGCATGGTCGTAACTCTCCTTGGGTGAAGGCATTAACTGCAAGTGTGTACAATTGCGGAATACGAAAAAAAAAGTTGGTGAATGCGGGAGTGGTCGAGCAATTCGATGAATTTGGCGCGATCTGTCAGGAAACCCCCCCTTCTATCCTGTTCCCGTGGCATAATAGTCCAGCGTTCACTCGCGTGTCAAACGACATTTGCAGGCCCTTCTACCTCTGCAAGACCGCTGCGTGCGCGGAAACCCCGCCCTATTTCTACGCGGCAACACCAAACTCCGCCTCGAACTTCACCCACACACTCTCCTCCACCGGCGTCGCCGCCGCCCGAATATTCGCCTCCAGCTGCGCCGCGTTCAAGCTGCCGATCGGGTTGCCGTGAATGCGATCTTCTCGCAGACAGAACTGGATCGCCAGCTGCAAAAGGTCAATCTGTTCTTCACGGCACCACTGCCAGATGGTGCGCGCCGCGTCCACGTCCTCGTCGTTCCTGTAACGCCCCTGCTCTCTGGCCTTGTCGATATCGGCTCCGGTCAGCAGCCCGCGCAGGATCGACCAGCCGTTCATCACGCCGACGTCGGCCGCCGCCGCCGCCGGCAGAACGGTCCCCGCGGCAGTCTGCCGGATGAGGTTGTAGTCATTGAAACATAGAATGAGATCGACGTCGCCGGTCGCGATCGCCTCCTGATGGAAATGGTGCTCACGCATCCCGTATCCCGCATTGCGCACCAACCCCTTCGCCTTCAACTGCAGAAGACCGGCCAGCGTGCCGTCCTTGGCCAGGGTGGGTTCGATGCGCTTCGGGTCGTGGATCAGCATGCCGTCAAAATAATCAGTGCCCAGGATCTCCAACTGGTCCTCCACGTCCCGGATCACCCTGTCTGCCGAATAATCGGGCTCGCCGTCACCCCGGTAGCCGCCCCAAGGCGCATTCGAGTGGCAGCAGAGACGCCCAGTGACGATGACATCCTCGCGCGGGATCTCGCGCAGCGCCAGACCCAGCTTGCGCAGAGAGTCCCCGTAGCAGCGGGCGCAGTCAAAATGATTGACGCCCAGCGAAACCGCATGTTTGATCAGAGCGACCGCGTCCTCGTCGCTGACAAAACCGAAGTGGTTGCCGAACCCCTGCGTACCAAAAGGAATGACGGGTATGGAGAGTCCAGTCCGGCCAAGCCGGCGGCGCGGCACCGGCGGTAAGGTTTGGGTCATTACTTGCCTCCTGAGCTGGCTTCACGCGTATACTATGTCGAACCGTCTTGCAACACGACTTGCCCTGTGAGATAACTGAACTGCGCCGAACGCCTCACTTTCGCGCCCCGACTCCGAACCGATTCTGGAATCGGGTCCAAACGCTCTCGTCCAGTGGCGTCGACGCGGCCAGAATATTGGCTTCCAACTGTTCTACATTCAAACTGCCTATCGGGTTACCATGGATGCGCTCTTCTCGCAGGCAGAACTGGATCGCCAACTGCAGTAGATCGATCTGTTCCTCCCGGCACCAGTTCCAGTAAGCGCGGGCAGCCTCCGGGTCGTCGTTGCCCCGGTGGCGTCGCTGCGTCCTGACCTCGTCAATGTCGACCCCGGTCAGCAGTCCGCGCAGGATTGACCAACCGTTCAAAACGCCCACATCGGCGGCGGTAGCCGCGGGCAGTATCGTGTCCGCGGCCGTCTGGCGTACGAGATTATAGTCGTTGAAGCAGAGGAGCAGATCGACCTCCCCCGTTGCAATTGCCTGCAAGTGAAAGTCGTGCGGTTCCATTCCGAACCCAACGTTTCGCACAAGGCCGCGTGCCTTGAGTTGCAACAGACCTGCAAGGGAACCGTCTCTGGCCAGCGTGGGCTCAATCCTATTGGGGTCGTGGATCATTACCCCGTCAAAGTAATCCGTCCCCAGCAGCGCCAACTGGTCCTCCACATCGCGGACCGCCCGTTCAGCTGAGTAGTCCGCTTCCCCTGCACCGCCATAGCCGCCCCAAGGCGCATCCGAGTGACAGCAAAGCCGCCCCGTGATGATTACATCCTCACGCGGGATCTCGCGCAGGGCCAGGCCCAGCTTGCGCATCGAATCCCCGTAGCACCGGGAACAGTCAAAGTGATTGGCTCCCAAAGATATCGCATGCCTTATGAGGCCGACGGCATCCTCATCGCTCACGAAACCGAAACTGTTGCTGAATCCCAGCGTGCCAAACGGGACTACAGGAATATCAAGTTCAGTGCGGCCGAGCCGCCTGCGGGGCAACATCGGGGCGGTCATCATCACTGCTCCTCTCCGCGCTCGCCTTCCGGTGCGCACCACGACAAACAGTTCCGCAACAAGGCCTGGAAAGAGGGATGGCGCCAGACTTCCGGGTTATGCCCGGGCGTCACGACGCAAACCCGGCCCTTGCCCTGAGTGCGCGTCCAGCCGGCCGGCTGTCTGCCGTGTTCGGATTCGGAATGGAGAAAGAGGTCCACGTCGGGATCGTTCATCTCCATCATGTAATGTTCGTCCATCAACGTAAAAGATGAACTGCCTGCGGTCAGCGGATGGCCTTCGCACGGCGCAACGGTCACCGGGCACTGCGCAGGGTGGCCTGTGAAAATCCCGCCCATCAGGCGGCAAAAAGAGGGCGAGTTGTCGTACAGAGCCGTACCCGAATGCAGAAAGAGAATGCCGTTGCCTGCGGCGACATAGTCGGCAAACGCCTGTCCGGTCTCCTCGGTTGCCCAGGGCTCATGGTCAACTTTGGAGCGGTTGTTGGCTTTGGAGAAGATGACGAGCGGGTACTGATGCAAACTCTCGGTCCGCCAGCCGCAGGGATCCTCCACCCAATCAAACTCGTGCCCGCAGTCCTCCAGGGCAGCCAGTCCATCCCGCGTCAGAGAGGCCGGATGGGCGCTGTCGTCGCAAAACACCAGGGTTCGCATTCTGTCGTTCCTTTCAACCGCGCTATTAAATTGCCTACTACGTTACCCACAACCACCACTAGCGTGCATCCCAATATTGGGGCGAACTTCCCCATGCCTCAGGTCGCTGCGGAGCCCCAACCATCTCACGTTCAACTCTGAGCCAGGGGAAGCGCAGAAACTGCGCCCAAACCACCAAAAACTAAAAACTGACTACTACTAAAAACTGCAGTTCTGGGCGGTCGGGCCTAGTCGGCCCTCCCTTGTGCG
>VXOE01000324.1 GCA_009840225.1 Caldilineaceae bacterium SB0662_bin_25
CCAAAGTTATCTCACCAGGGGACTTTTTTCAAACGCTAACTAGCATAAGGCCCCACTGACCACTGACCACTGCAGTTCAAAGGAGTACGATCTTGCAGGAAATGACATCGCTCGAACGCTTTATGGCCGCCATCAACGGCGAACCCATGGACATGTACCCGGCCCTCAACGTCTCCCCCACCTGGTCGATGATGCCCCACTGGCCCGAGACCTTGGGGCTGAACTTCCTCCATCTGTCCCACGGGACCGACGAGCAGAAGCTCAAGTTCTACGATGTGCTCCACGATGACCTCGGCCTCGACTACATCCCCTGCGGCACCGGCAAACCCTACGGCCAGCGCGGCAAACAGTACGTCACCGAGGAGGACGGCGTGCCCGTGCTCGTCGACATCGGCTCGCGCAGCAAGACCCGCTACCACGAGTTCCCGCCCGACCTGCCGCCCGAAGAGCCCCTCTTCGAGACCGCCGCCGACGTCGAACGCCTTGACCCGCCGCCCACAGCCGAGGAGATGCTGGCGACCGGCGCCTACGACTTCACCAAAAAGCTGCTCGAATACTTCGACGACACCGTATTCTTCTATATGGGAGACATGGCGCCCTTCCCCACCTCCTTCTACATGCTCAGCTACGACAAGCTCTTCGACGCCATGTTCTTCCAGAAGGACCTCGTCTTCGCCCTCATGGACCGCCACGAAGAGGTGATCCGCCAGCACTGCCGCCTCGCCCGGATGCTCGGCGTACACGGCTACCAGCTCATGCAATGGTTCGCCTCCGCCGACATGATCTCGGATGAGCACTACGTCGAATTCGCCCTTCCCGGTGAGATCAAGGCCTTCCAGTACATCCACGACGAGGGCCTCACCAGCAGCATGGCCCTCATGGGCTGGATCGAGCCCCGCCTCCCCCACCTCGCCAAGCTCGACTTCCACTGCATCCAGGTCGAGTGCGGCCTCAAAAACTACTCGAACGACATCGTCAATGTCCGCAACGCCCTCGGCGAAGAGGTCTGCATCTTCTCCAACTCCCACGCCATCACCGTCATCGAACAGGGCGACGAGGACCTCTGGCGCGAAGACGCCCACCACCAGGCCAAAGCCATCGGCAAACAGAAACGCTTCGGCGTCGGCCACGGCACCCCCACCACCTGGAAAACGTCCCCGGAAAGATACCGCCGCTACATCGATTTCATGCGCAGCGAATTGGCATCCATAGTCCCGCCGCACTGAGACCTGCCCTGCCCGGATGCCTCTGACCGGTTGTGCGCCACTGGCATCCAACTACAAAGCCCAGACCTGTATCAAGGCCCGCGCAGGCCGGCTTAATCTGTACGCGCCGAGACGTACACAGAACAATGGTCTGACCGCAGGGCCACTGCATCTTTGTGGATCAATACCTGGGAAGGCTGCCGATCCGTAGGGGCGCCCCTTGTGGGCGCCCTCTCTGTTAACCCTTTCTGGCCATTATCTGCTGTTCCGGGCATGCGAAATCAGATGCGATTGCCCCGGCCCTGCCCGTGATCGCTGCGGCAAAACACCATCGCTGATGGCATAATGCAACTATGCCTGTAAAAATTACGATCAGAAATGTCCCTGAGGAAGTTCGCGATGAGTTGGCCAGGCGCGCCGCCCTTCAAGGCCAGTCCATGCAGGCATTCCTGCGAAGAGAATTGGAGCGCATCGCGTCTCGGCCTTCCACGTCCGCATGGCTACAAAAAGTTCGCGAGCGCAAAGCGCTCACGGAGACACGCGTACAGCCGCACCACATCCTCCGCGCCCGCAACGCCGACCGAAAGTGAAACAGTCGTCGCCCCGTGTCTGTTACAGCGCCGGACAGCCTGCTGCTGACGCTCTACCGCAGTCTCAGTCGCGCGGCTCCCTCCCTTGTCTCAGCCTTGGGGAAAACAACGAAAACCACGCAACTCTTTCGTATAGTTTTTGAAGGGGAAGAAATGGTAGGCGTTCGCTGTGCCGGTTGTGTTTATCTGGGGACAATAATCACAGGTGAAGCAACTCGCCCAGCACAGCCTTATCGGCGTGATGAGGCCATGCCGGGCGAAAGCCCTGGGCTGGACTGGGACTACTCAATCACGCATCCTCTTGTCACCCCGCGGACCGAGTGAGTGAACGGGCCAGCGCTGAAGTGAACATCATATTGAGAATATAGGCCCCACAAAGCATGCGGAGCGCCAAAGGGACTGAGTTTCTTCATCTCGGGGCCAACTGCCCAACGGCTGAGCTCCGAATAGTCAGCTTGAATCGCAACCCCGTTCATATGCAGGTCTCGTGAAATCGCTACCGTCGAGTGGTCCGAGACACTGGTGATGTTGAAGGGTCTGAAATCTTCCCTGGTTGTTGTCACCCTGTGTCGCACACGAAATACGTCGTACACCCTGAAAATGGCGGCTGTACTCAAGTATGCGTCACAAGATCTCCAACCAACAGAGGTGAAAGACCCTGTCCAGCGTTCAGGCTCCATTGACAGAATGCCGGTTGGCATCGCCTCTATGGAGTCCCTGACGGTGGTCAAAGCCGTGAGTTGGCGGTGGGCCTCGATTTCGCTGGTAGGCATGAGGCCCCTGTAGTTGTTGTTGAACCGGATGCCTGGGTACTTCGCAGCCAGTTCGATCAATCGTGCTCGCGTCGGACCCCCATCGCCAGGCGGTTGTTCAGCCAAGACCGTGGCTGGCGCGAAGGACCCTAAGAGCAAACCTAATGTCATCACAACAGCTAAGAGATTGCGTCTAATGGTTCGTCTCCTTTCATTGACAAGCATGGACAAGAGATGGTGCAAACTTCAGACACCAATTTACTCCCTTCCAACGCTCATGTCTCGCCAATTCGGTCCAATTCGAGTAGGTCTTATTCCCGATTTCGGTACACCGCTTCGTATCCTCTTGCGAAGCGCGAGGCATGGCTCACCGCTTCGGGCCAGCGACCAGCGTCGCCACCCCCCGCGCTGTCTCAAGCCCCTAACCACTGACCACTGGCCTCCATGAAAATCACCCGCCTCGAAACCATCCGCCTCGGCCGCCACCCCCACTCGCTCTGGCTGCGCATCCACACAGACGACGGCCTGACCGGCCTCGGCGAGACCTCCTACGCGCCCCGCGCCGTCAGCGCTCTAATCCACGACCAGCTCGCCCCCCTCCTCCTCGAACAAGACCCCCTCGATATCGAGCGCCACTGGCACACCATGTTCGCCGCCGTCAACGCCTACGGCTTCGGCGGCGCCGAAACCCGCGCCATCAGCGCCGTCGACATCGCCCTCTGGGACATCGCCGGCCAGCACACCGGCCAGCCCATCTACAACCTCCTCGGCGGCCGCAGCCGCGACCGCATCCCCATCTACAACACCTGCCTCAGCCACGGCCCCAACCAGGACGCCCGCACCTGGATGGAAGGCCGCGCCGGCCAGCTCGCCGCAGATCTCCTCCAGCACGGCATCAACGCCATGAAGATCTGGCCCTTCGACCTGCCGCCCGGCCCCGCCCGCGCCGAAACAGGCGCACCCGGCCCGGTGCACCATTACCTCGATAAAGATACATTAAAAAGGGGTGTCGCCTGCGTCGAAGAAATCCGCGCCGCAGTCGGCGACAAAATGCAGATCGCGATCGAAGGCAACGCCCGCTGGAACCTGCCCGCGGCCATCGAAATCGCCCGCGCTCTGGAGCCCTACAACATCATGTGGCTTGAGGAAATGATCCCGCCCGACAATGTCGAATCCTACGCCCGTCTCAAAGCCGAAAGCCGCATCCCCCTCTGCGTCAGCGAGCGCCTCTTCACCCGCTTCGGCTTCCGCCGCGTCGTCGAGGCCGGCGCCGCCGACATCATCATGCCCGACATCTCCTGGACCGGCGGCATAACCGAAACCCGCAAAATCTGCGCCCAGGCCGACACCTACTACCTCCCCGTCACCGGCCACGACGCCACCGGCCCCGTCGCCCTCTGGGCCGCCGCCCACCTCATGCTCCACGCCCCCAACGCCATGAACCTCGAAACCGTCCGCGCCTACTACAACGGCTGGTACAACGACATCGTAACCGAACGCATCCCCATCAACGCCGGCATGCTCTCCCTACCCGAAAAGCCCGGCCTCGGCGTCGCCCTACGCCAAAACGTCTTCAGTCGCCCCGACGCCCGCATCGAAACCAGCGCCAGCGCCGACTAGACCGGCAGTCAGTCAGTACAGCTTCATCGAACCTGGACAGTTCACACTTGCAGCTGACCGTGTCAGGCACCCTCCCCCGTACACGCATCACGCCCGCAACCCCAACCCAAACCATCACTCGCCATACCCCCCAAACCAGCAGTGCATCGGCTCTTTCACGGCCGAGACATTTGCCAAACCTGCAAATGCGCTCCGGCGCTGGCGACAACCCAACTGAACAAACTTCCCTACAGAGAATCCTGTACCTGTCTCCCTGCAACGGTCAACCGGTATTTCTGCTTCCTGTTCCTCGGACTGTCCGGTAGCGTCATCTCGACCAGACCCGCGTCAATGCCGGGATGCAGATAGGTTCCGGCAAAGTGTTTGCGATCCGACAGCCCCAATGCGGCCATGAGTTCTACCCGGCTCATTTCTCCTTGTAAGGCCGCAATGAGCCGTCCCACATGGGGGGTTACATGGGGGGATTCATGAGGGGTTACATGGGGGGAGACTCCCGCCGCCTGGCGCGCAAAGGTTACCGTCAGCCAATCGAGAGAGACCTCAAACTGAGGCGGCGCTACGCCGTGCTCCAGGCAGGCATCGTATATTCTCTAAGTTCATCTGGGCCAAAGGTATCGACATGATCATTAGGTATGGGCAACTCCACCGCAAGACGAATACTCTTCTGCATAACTCCCAGTCTCACTAAATGTGAATTCTTCCTCAATCGTATCTCGGTATGAAACAGCTGTTATACGGAGTAAAACGGCCCAAAATGCTCCAATTCGGGGTACCTATAGAACCTCAAAAGCGTTACAGGGCTTCTCAGTGGATCGATTGTTGCCGATTGTGTCCTGAGCCGCCCAAAACAGCCCCTCTGCGCCTCTTTCTATACCGCTGGTGGGGAGTTGGCCCTGAGTGGTTCACTTTTGGGTTCGCTCTCAGCGCGTTAAGTCGTCGCAAGACCGACCCCAAAACGGTCAGTTTTGAGTAGACCGCCCAGTTCCTTGTCTCCTAGCTAAGAGTTTATCCCTGCGCGCCTTTGATTGGTCCAATCCAACTTTTAGGTAATGTAAGAATTGCTCGATGTTTTGCTCAGTGTCTATTGGAACCCACATTTGTATTCTTGAAGTACCTGTATACTCCTCCTGAAGCCGTTCCAATACGTCGCCAGCGGCAGAAAGTGCCTCGTCTACAGAATGATCATTAAATGGTGGTAGGGTAACATTTGGGTCAAGAGCTACATCGAGATCGAAATGTGCAATTCTTTTGTCTCGGTGCTGTTTCAGTGGTCTTATCTTACCCTCAACGTCTTCGATAAGTTTCCTGATTCTTGACTTAATACATGGATCACAGATGTCGTCCAGTAGGGCCCAGAGTGACAGATTGTCGTGTTGTCCTTGTCGTGCTGGATCGGTCAGTCTTGAAAGCCTAAGAAGCACATCGTTTACGAAAGCCCTATGCACCTCAAAGAAAAAGTGTCTTCCCGTTGAATGCAACAACGATCGCCGTTCTTGATCTTTCGTAAGTTCAACGATCATGGCCCAATTCATATGAACGTGAATCACCTGATTGTGGAGCGAGTGGTACTTAGAACCTAACTCTGGGCCAAACACATTCACAAAATGATCCTTAACATCTGTGCTAGACATGAATGCCATCTCTCCATCTCCCTTATCGTGAAATATCGCCCAGCGCTATCAGCCGAGCCGCCACCGCGTCTTTGAGAGCTGCCATCATGACTCTCGTTTCATCACGCTCGACAGACTCCTGAACCGCGGCCGAAGGAAGCTCATTTCGGGAATATTTCAACTCCCGCGCCAGGCTGTCCACCTTCTCATTTGGAGAACTGCTCAAAGTGATTTCTGTCCTCAATGTCATCTGTCTTCACTACAATGACTACGTAGGACGATCTGGCAGCCTGCTGAAGCCGTCCGTGCACCGGGCCAAAACCCGCCGCCCAGTATACCACTTCACTCTCACGCGCTTTCATGCAAGGTTTTCTTCGCGTCCCTTCGCGCCCCTTCGCGGATAAACGCCTTTTCCAGACCCCCCAATCGAAAAAAGAAGGTTGCGGTCTGAAACAATTGTCTATATCATTACAGAGACGAACCAAAACCTGCCTTACCACCCGAAAATTGACAATACCCAGACAGGCGCCCCACGCCCGTCAACGATACATCGAATCAGGAGATCCTGAATGCTGTCCGAGCAGATCGACGCACTCAAGCGTTACGACTCCGCCACCATTTTCAACGCCGTCGCCCTCAAACTGGGCCTGCCCAATCTCGACTACACCGACCACACCATCCGCTGCCTTATGCCCGATATGGGCCTCGTCGCCGGCTTCGCCGTCACCGCCGAAGTCACCACCAACGACGAAGACTCCACCGCCCTCGAATGGAGCGACTACTACGACTACCTCGGCAGCCAGCAGGGCCCTCTCATCGCCGTCTTCCAGGATCTCGACACCAACCCCGGCCGCGGCGCCTGCATCGGCGACGGCATGGCACGCGTCCACAAACGGCTCGGCGTCGTAGGCTTCATCGCCGAAGGCACCGTGCGCGATCTGGTCGGCATCCGCCACGTCGGCCTGCCCGTATGGGCCTGGGGAACCGTTCCCGGCCACGGCGTCTTCAACATGAACCGCTTCGGCGCACCCGTCACCGCCGGCCGCCTGCGCATCCATTCCGGCGACCTGCTCCTCGCCGACTCCGACGGCGTCGTGCGCATCCCCACCGACCAGGTCGACGACGTACTGCAACTGGCCGAAGAGGTCCGCACACGCGAAGCCGCCCTCTTCGACTTCTACGAATCAGATACATTTTCCCTACAAAAAATGCGAGCCCGCCAGCAACAATACTGACCACTGATCACTGACCACTGACCACTGCCGTCCCATGACACTCGACGAACAGATCGAAGCCCTCCTTTCACAAGCACCCGGTTTCTGGCATCTCGACGCCTGCGGCGTCACCCGCACCGAACGCCAGATCCCCGCCCTGCTGCACGGCACCGACCAGCCGCCCGCGGGCGACCGCCTCCAGCTCGTCCTCGTCGGCGGCCTCTCCGGCACACAGGCAGACGCCGATGCCGCGCTCACGGCCCTGCACTCATATCGCACCGCACCCGCCCTCTCCCAACGCTACGCCCTCAGCGCCGTCCCTTGCGCCAATCCCGACGGCCTCGCCCTCGGCGCCGCGCCCGAAAACGGCGCCGGAGGCAACCCCGGCACAGCCTACCCGCCCCCAGGAGACAGCTACTACGACGCCAACCCGGAAGCACACTACCTCTGGCGCTGGGTCAGCTTCCAGGCGCCAGACCTCGTCCTCGAAATCCGCACCGGCGAAGCCACGTCCTGGGAGGGCTCTGCCCTCTGCCTGGAACTCCTGGAGCAGTTCCGTGCCGTGCTCAAGGCCTCCGAACTTCCGTCCGACAGCTCGCTGATGGGCGCGCTCTCGACAGGCGAACCCAACCTCCTCCCGCCCATTTTCGGCCTGCGCCTCACCTGCGCCGCCGCCGACCTCGAAACCGAACTGGCCAAACTGTGGACGGTCCTCGGCCAGGTGCCCGACCACGCCCGCTCCCCCACCCGCAGCGCCCTGCAGACCCGCGCCGCCCGCTCACCCCTGGAAGCCGCCCGCATCCTCGCCGGCGTCTACGGCCACGAACTCGATCCCGTCATCTACACCCAGGGCGTCGCCGTCAGCGGACGCCTGCGCCTGGCCGAATTGGACGCGGAGTACGCCGATCCATCGGACGGCATCGCCGCCATGGTCGCCCCCTACATGTCCGGCGCCAAAGAGTGGTTCCCCGCCGGCGGCGAAGGCGGCGCCAACCTCGCCGGCCTCGTCTGGGCCGACGAGCTCGCCGCAACCACCGGCGATAACCGCTACGCCGACCTGCTCGTGCAGACCGCCGACCGCTACCGCACCACCCACGACAACGGCGTTCCCATCCCGTCCAACCCCAACTATCAGGTCGAGGACATGTTCTTCACCGCCGCCGTTCTCGGCCGCGCCTTCAAGCTCACCGGCGACGACGCCTACCTGACCATCCTCACCCGCTTCCTCCTGGACGCCAACGTCCAACAGGAGGACGGTCTTTTCTGGCACGACCGCCGTACACCCTTCTACTGGGGACGCGGCAACGGCTTCGCCGCCCTCAGCTACGCCGAAACCCTGACCTACATGCCCGACGACCATCCCGATCGCGCAGCCGTGCTCGCCATCCACCGCCGCCACCTCCAGGCCCTGCGCGGCTATCAACACCGCAGCGGCATGTGGCGCCAGGTCGTCAACGGCCCCGGCTCCTACCCCGAAATGACCGTCACCTGCATGGTCGGCTACGCCCTCGCCCGCGGCCTGCGCCGCGGCTGGCTCGACGCCGGCTACACTGAAATGCTGACCCGCGCCTGGCACGGCGTCGCCGCCCGCATCGACGACCACGGCGGCCTTGTCGACGTCTGCACCGGCACCGGCGTCCAGCAAAGCACCCGCGACTACCTCGACCGCCCCGCCATATTCGGCCCCGATGAACGCGGCGGCGCCTTGTCAATTTGGTTCGTCACCGAAATGGAATCCTTTCTCCGGCAGCACTGATATCGCAAACGGAAACTCTAGTGGCCACTGACCACTGACCGCTAACCACTGACCGCTAACCACTGCAGTAAGGAGGTAGATATGGCAGATGAGGATCTGGGCCTGATGGCTCATTTGCTGCGCCGGGCAGGCTTCGGCGCCAGCCGTGAAGAGCTCGAGGCCTACGCCGCAAAAGGGTACGACGAAGTCGTAGAAGATCTGGTGGACGAGGAGCGCAGCCCGCCGATCGATGAGGATATCATCAAGCGCTACTTTGGCGGTGAAGGGCCGGATTTCCGCTCCGGCGCCTGGATCTACCGCATGCTCAACAGCCCGCGCCCGCTCGAAGAGAAGATGGCTCTCTTCTGTCATCACGTCTTCGCCACCGGCTTCGCTAAGGTCGCGCACGCCCTCGCCATGAGCGACCAGATCGATCTCTTCCGCCGCATCGGCATGAGCAACATACGCGAGATTCTGCTCGAGCTCTCCATGAACCCGGCGATGATCAACTGGCTCGACAACAACGAGAACATCAAGGGCGAACCCAACGAGAACTACGGCCGCGAGCTGCTCGAGCTCTTCTCAATGGGCGTCGGAAACTACACCGAGGACGACATCAAGAACTGCGCCCTCGCCTTCACCGGCTGGACCTACGCGCAACCCGTCCCCCTCTACCCCCACGGCTACTACTCGCCCAAATTCCTCTTCCGCCCGGAGGACCACGACTACGGCGAGAAGACCTTCCTCGGCCACACCGGCAACTTCAACGGCGACGACATCATCGACATCATCGTCGAGCAGCCGGCCACCGCCCGCTTCATCTCCCGCCATCTCTACAACTTCTTCGTCGCCGACGAGCCGCAGGTCCCCTCCTGGAACGTAACGCCGCCCCAGGACCCGGACGCGATCGAAATCCTCTCGGACGCCTTCATGGAGTCGAAAGGCGACATGCGCCATGTCCTGCGCACGCTCTTCAAGAGCGACTTCTTCAAGGCCGCCCGCTTCAAAAGGGTGAAAAGCCCCACCGAGCTGATCACCGGCGTCCTCAAGCTGGTCGGCACCAACCGCACGCCCACGCCCGGCATGCCCCAATACCACCGCGCTGCCAAAGTGATGGGCCAGGAGCTCTTCAACCCGCCCACCGTCGAAGGCTGGCACACCGGCCAGGAGTGGATCGACGGCGGCATGCTCACCGAACGCATCAACTTCGCCGTCGACGAAGTCGGCGATGCCAGCAAGCCGGGCATCCAGGCCATCATCAAACGGCTGCGCGCCGTCGGCGACAGCCTCACCCCCGAGCAGTTCGTCGACAGCTGTCTCGACCTCGCCGGCCCCGTGAACCTGGAAGACAAGACCCGCGCCGACCTCATTAGCTTCGCCCAGAGCGGCGGCAACCTCGTATTCTCCAGCAACGGCAGCACCAATGGCCAGACCGACGAAAGCACCGACCGCATCATCCTGATGCTCCAACTAATCGTCGCCTCCCGCGAATACCAATTCGCCTGACCTGCAGTCTTTAGCAACACCATCCCGCTTAGACAGCCGGAAGGTGTTCACGAAAAACGAAAAACTGACGAACGCGGCGGCGCCCTATCACTCTGGTTCGTAACCGAAATGGCGACCTTTCTCCAAGAGAACTAATTTCGCAGTCAGAAACGCAAGTGGCCACTGACCACTGACCACTGCAGTAAGGAGGTAGATATGGCAGATGAGGATCTGGGCCTGATGGCTCATTTGCTGCGCCGGGCAGGCTTCGGCGCCAGCCGTGAAGAGCTCGAGGCCTACGCCGCAAAAGGGTACGACGAAGTCGTAGAAGATCTGGTGGACGAGGAGCGCAGCCCGCCGATCGATGAGGATATCATCAAGCGCTACTTTGGCGGTGAAGGGCCGGATTTCCGCTCCGGCGCCTGGATCTACCGCATGCTCAACAGCCCGCGCCCGCTCGAAGAGAAGATGGCTCTCTTCTGTCATCACGTCTTCGCCACCGGCTTCGCTAAGGTCGCGCACGCCCTCGCCATGAGCGACCAGATCGATCTCTTCCGCCGCATCGGCATGAGCAACATACGCGAGATTCTGCTCGAGCTCTCCATGAACCCGGCGATGATCAACTGGCTCGACAACAACGAGAACATCAAGGGCGAACCCAACGAGAACTACGGCCGCGAGCTGCTCGAGCTCTTCTCAATGGGCGTCGGAAACTACACCGAGGACGACATCAAGAACTGCGCCCTCGCCTTCACCGGCTGGACCTACGCGCAACCCGTCCCCCTCTACCCCCACGGCTACTACTCGCCCAAATTCCTCTTCCGCCCGGAGGACCACGACTACGGCGAGAAGACCTTCCTCGGCCACACCGGCAACTTCAACGGCGACGACATCATCGACATCATCGTCGAGCAGCCGGCCACCGCCCGCTTCATCTCCCGCCATCTCTACAACTTCTTCGTCGCCGACGAGCCGCAGGTCCCCTCCTGGAACGTAACGCCGCCCCAGGACCCGGACGCGATCGAAATCCTCTCGGACGCCTTCATGGAGTCGAAAGGCGACATGCGCCATGTCCTGCGCACGCTCTTCAAGAGCGACTTCTTCAAGGCCGCCCGCTTCAAAAGGGTGAAAAGCCCCACCGAGCTGATCACCGGCGTCCTCAAGCTGGTCGGCACCAACCGCACGCCCACGCCCGGCATGCCCCAATACCACCGCGCTGCCAAAGTGATGGGCCAGGAGCTCTTCAACCCGCCCACCGTCGAAGGCTGGCACACCGGCCAGGAGTGGATCGACGGCGGCATGCTCACCGAACGCATCAACTTCGCCGTCGACGAAGTCGGCGATGCCAGCAAGCCGGGCATCCAGGCCATCATCAAACGGCTGCGCGCCGTCGGCGACAGCCTCACCCCCGAGCAGTTCGTCGACAGCTGTCTCGACCTCGCCGGCCCCGTGAACCTGGAAGACAAGACCCGCGCCGACCTCATTAGCTTCGCCCAGAGCGGCGGCAACCTCGTATTCTCCAGCAACGGCAGCACCAATGGCCAGACCGACGAAAGCACCGACCGCATCATCCTGATGCTCCAACTAATCGTCGCCTCCCGCGAATACCAGTTCGCCTGACCTGCAGCTATTCGCAACACCATCTCCCTTAGCCAGCGGAAAGGTGTTCACTAAAAACTAAAAACCAAAAACTAGAAACTGCAGTTAAAAACTGCAGTTAAGAAAGGAAACAAAGATGGTTGACCACAAAAAAGACCCCGTCCTCGTTGTCGTACAGCTCAGCGGCGGCAACGACTTCATGAACACCGTCGTCCCCTATACCGCCGGCATCTACTACGACTCCCGGCCGGTCGTGGGCCTCAAAGAGGATGAAGTCCTGCCCATCCACGATACCCTTGCCTGGAATCCGAACTGCGAGCCCCTGCAGCAGATGTACGACGCCGGCGACATCGCAGTCGTGCAAGGCATCGGCTACCCCAACTCCAACCGCTCCCACTTCCGCGCCATGGACATCTGGCACACCTGCGAACCGATCGAGATCGGCACCGAAGGCTGGGTCGGGCGCATGATCCGCGAGCTCGACCCCGGCGGTCACAACGTCCTCACCGGCGTCAACGTCGGCCAGGGTCTCCCTAGGGCGATGGCCGTGCCCGGCGTCCCCGTCACCTCCTTCGCCGACCTCGACACCTACGGCCTGCTCACCGGCATCGACGAACCCCGCCGTCGAACCCAGGCGCTCGAAGTCTTCAAAGGCATGTACGGCCACGAAGTCGGCGCCGGCTACGTCATGGACTACCTCTCGCAGACCGGCCTCAACGTCATCCAGGGCACCGACGAGCTCAAGAAGGCCAAAGAAGGTTACAGCTCGACCGTGGAGTATGGCGACAGCGCCATCGCCAACAGCCTGCGCGACGTCGCCCGCGTCCATCTCGCCGGGCTCGGCACCCGCGTCTTCTACACCGCCCAGGGCGGCTACGACAACCATGCCAACGAGGTCCCCGACCATCCCAAGCTGCTCGCCGACCTCAGCACCGCCATCACCGCCTTCTTCGAGGACCTGCGCGCCCACGACGCCTCCTCCGAAGTCACCATGCTCGTCTTCACCGAGTTCGGCCGCCGCATCCGCGATAACGCCAGCGGCACCGACCACGGCTCCGGCGGCGGCGCCTTCATCATCGGCGACCGCGTCAACGGCGGTCTCTACGCCCAATACCCCTCCCTCGACCCCGCCCGCTGGGTCCACGGCGAGGACATGGAGCACACTATCGACTTCCGCGGCGTCTACGGCACCGTACTCGAACAGTGGATGGGCATCGACCCCACCCAAATCGTCAACGGCCACTTCGAACAGATACACCCGTACAGCTAGTCTCGTTGCGCTCCCAGCCCATAACATAGCCCATTCGCACACAGGGGTTCACTAAAAACTAGAAACTCAAAACTAGAAACTCAAAAAGGAGTTCCACCGTGGGCAGACCATACGGTCTCTTACGCGCCGGCTTTCCCTTCCACAAGACGCTGGGAATGCGGCGGCTGACCAACTATCCCATCGACCTCGCCTTCGGCAAGGAGGACCGCCTCTACATCCTCTGCCGCAGTGAGGGCACCGCCCTCATCCGCAAATACAGCACCGAGGACGCAGACCTCGGATCCATCGGTATCTTCGGCGAAGAGCCGGGCCAGGTCACCTGGCCGGTCACCATCCTCGCCGACGCCGACGAGAACCTCTACCTCACCGATGAGACGCTCCATCGCGTCACCATTATCGACAGCGAGGGCGAGCTCATCGACTGCTGGGGCGAAGAGGGCAGCGAACCCGGCCAGCTCAACGGCCCCGCCGGCATGGCCTTCGACGCCGAGGGCAACCTCTACGTCGTCGATTCCCTAAACCACCGCGTCCAGAAGTTCACCCGCGAGGGCGGCCTCCTCGGCGGCTGGGGCAGCTACGGCTGTGGCGAGGGCGAGTTCAACATGCCCTGGGGCATCGCCGTCGACGAAGTGGGCGATGTCTACGTCGCCGACTGGCGCAACGACCGCGTCCAGAAGTTCAGCGCCGACGGCGAATTCAAGATGGCCTTCGGGACCTCCGGCTGTGGCGACGGTGAGTTCAACCGCCCCAGCGGCGTCGACGTCGACCGCCACGGCGACATCTACGTCGTCGACCGCGGCAACAATCGCGTCCAGCTCTTCAACGAAGAAGGCCGCTACGTGCAGCAGTTCATCGGCGACGCCACCCTCTCCAAGGTGGCCATCTCCTACATGATGACTAACGCCTACCCCAACCGCCTGCGCGACATGGCCAAGCTCGAAATCCAGAAGCTCCTGCGCTGGCCCCAGTCCGTCGTCGTCAGCGAGGACGGCCTCATGTACGTGCCCGACACCGGCTCCTACCGCGTCCAGGTCTATCGAAAGGAGGCCGTCGAGCTCAACGAGCTCCAGTTCGCGCCCCCCCGCCGGGCGCCGGCCCTCAACATATAGTTCTCAACGTTCGCCGCAGCCAAAGCCAAATAGAGGCCGCACAAGTTAAACGCGCCCGCAACAAGGCCGATCAACCCGATTCCCCCTCTGACCACTAACCACTGACTACTGACCACTGCCGTTCCGCAGTTCCGCAGCCGATGAACACCATCCGTACCGGCGGCGAAGCGCTTGTCCACGGCCTCCTCTCCCACGGCATCGACACCATTTTCGGCCTGCCCGGCGTACAAAACGACCACTTCTACAACGCTGTCTACGATGCCGGCGACCAGATACGCGCCATCCATACCCGCCATGAGCAGGGCGCAGCCTACATGGCCCTCGGCTACGCCCTCGCCTCCGGCAAAACCGGCGTCTATGTCGTCGTGCCCGGCCCCGGTTTTCTCAACACCACCGCCGCGCTCGCAACCGCCTACGCCACCAATGCGCCCGTACTCTGCCTCGCCGGCCAGATCCACCAGGACCAGATCGGCCGCGGCTACGGAATGTTGCACGAGATCCCCGATCAGCTGACAGTTATGCGTTCGCTGACCAAGTGGGCGCGCCGCGCCGAAAGCCCCGCCGAACTCCCCCAACTGTTGGCCACCGCGCTCAGCGAAATGCGTTCAGGCCGCCCAAGGCCCGTAGGGCTGGAGACGCCGATAAACGTCCTCTCCACCAAGGCCGAAATGAGCGACAGTCCACTCCCCCTCACCGTGCGCCGCCCAGAAGTGGACACCGACGCCATCGAAGAAGCAGCCCGGCTCATGGGCAAGGCGCGCAACCCCGTGATATTCGTCGGTGGCGGCGCAACGGACGCCGGCGAAGAGGTCCGCGCACTGGCCGAAGCCCTCCAGGCCCCTGTCATCGCCAGCGGTCGCGGGCGCGGCATCCTCTCCAGCCGCCATCCATTCAGTCACACCTTCGCAGCCGGTGAGCGCCTCTGGCAGGAGGCCGACCTGGCCGTCGCCATCGGCACACGACTGACCAAGCCCTTAATCGATTGGAAGAGCCCGGACCATCTGTCCCTGATCCGCATCGAAATCGCGCCGCAGGATTCAAGCTTCTTGGCCCCTGCAGCCGTGACCGTCGCGGCCGACAGCCAGGATGCCTTGCGCGCCCTGCTGCCAGCCCTGGCGCGCCACAACCGCCAACGCCCTTCCCGCACCGCAGAAATGCTTGCCCTGCACAAGGATATGGAGGATCTATTCGACTCCCTCCAACCCCAGATCGACTTCATTCGTGCCATCCGCGACGCCCTGCCCGATGACGGCATCTTCGTCGACGAATTAACGCAGGTCGGCTACGCCAGCAACATAGCCATGCCCGTCTACCAGCCGCGCACATTCCTCACCCCCAACTACCAGGGCACGCTCGGCTGGGGCTTCCCCACCGCGCTCGGCGCCAAAGTGGCCGCCCCCGATCGCCCGGTCCTCTCCATCGCCGGTGACGGCGGCTTCCTCTACTGTGCAATGGAACTGGCCACCGCCGTGCAGCATGGCATCAACACCGTTTCCGTCATCTTCAACGACGGCGCATACGGCAACGTACGCCGCATGCAGAAGGAGCTCTACGCCGGCCGCCTCATCTCCTCAGACCTCGAAAACCCCGACTTCGTCGCCTTCGTCGAGTCCTTCGGCGCCACAGGCGTCCGCGTCCACTCCGCCGACAGCCTCCGCGACGCCTTCACCGACGCCTTCACCGCCGACCGGCCAGTCGTGATCGAAGTACCCGTCGGCGAAATGCCCGGCCCCTGGCGCATGATGTACCCCAACGAACTCTTGGTCGAAGACTGATCCTCCCCAAACCCCTCACAACGCCTCCAAACTGCCTCTCTCCGGCAACCCTCCACTGACCACTGACCACTGCAGTTCCGGGCGGTCGAGCCTTCGGCCCTCCCTTGTGCGAAGGGAACCCCCCGCAACGCCCCCTCCTAGCTAGCCCCACCTTCGTGCACAATTGGATTGTCTGCGGCCAGCGAAAGGTGCTCACACACCCGCCTTCGATTCACTCCTCCCGGCTTCAGTTCCCAAGCGCGCAAAAGCGCGAGAGAAGTCTCGCGCCCCCGTGCTTCCTTCCTGATTCAATCGCTGCTGATTCCTGGCGACTGAAACTGGGTCTGCACGCAGTCTGTGAACTGTGCCACTAACACCTGAGCTAGCAAAAGAGAGTTGCTGATATGGCCCATATAGTCATCCATATATATATGTATGTTTTCAAATGGATTGCGACACAACTCTTGCTAATTCCTGCCATCGACATGCACGGCGCCGCCCTGGGCAGCTGTTTCAGCGATTCAAGCATGCCGTCCCATTGAAACAAAGCAAACGTGGCACCCCATCTGGGGCGCCACGCCTGTTCTTACCTGGCTAACAGAGCAACGACGCTCGACTCCAACTTGAAGGCGTCACAGGGATCTGTGGCTTCTAGCCGCCCCCGCTGCCTTCACTGCCGCTGCCTTCGCCACCGCTACCATGCTCGCCGCTGCCTTCACCACCGCCGCTGCCTCCTTCACTGGCGCCGACCTCGGCATGGGGCGTCCAGCCATCGAAGGGCTGAGCTGATCCGTGGAGGATCACATTCATGGCCGCGCCGGGCGCCAGATCGGCCGGCGTTGTCGGGCCGAGCTCGATGCCGTTGGACAGGTGGACCTCGATGCGTACCTGGGTCAAGGTCGCGTTGGTGGTGTTCACGACGGTGCCAAAGAAGGCGTTGCCGTGCGCATCGTAGCTCATGATCAGGCGAGCGCCGGCTCGCACCATGTCGAAGGTCTCGTCGAGGGCGAGGGCGTTGCCACCTTCTTCGCTGCCGGCTGCGCCGCCTTCACTGCCCTCGCCGCCGCTCTCGCTGCCGCCTTCAGCGCCATGCTGCTCGCCACCGGCTTCACTGCCACCCTCGCCGCCGCTGCCTTCGGTGTTGACAGGGCCGGGGCCGCCACAGGCGAAGGTCTCCGGGTGAATCTCCCAAGCGTCGTAGGCTACGCCGACAGCGGTTGGCTCATCGGCGACGCGCAGCTCGACGGTGGTCTGGGCGCCGGGGGCCAGGTCGCCCACGGGCTGCGGCCCGAGTTCGACAACGGTCGTCGTTCCCTGCTTGAGGTTCAGTTCGATCTGCACGAAGCAGAGGGTCTGGTTGGTCGTATTCTCGACGATGCCTGAGAAGATCCTGGCTGCGGGGTCGTAGGACATGGCGGTTCTGACACCGTTGACGACGCCGTCCCAGCTTTCGTCGAGGGCGAGGATGGGGCTGGAGGGGTCTCCGCTCTCGCCGCTGCCCTCACCGCTGCCGGATTCGCCGCCGCCTTCGCCACTGCCTTCTCCGCCACTGCCGTGTTCCCCGCTGCCTTCGCCGGCGCTGCCTTCGCCGCCGCCTTCGCTGGCGCCGACCTCGGCATGGGGCGTCCAGCCGTCGAAGGACTGCGTAGACGCCGGGAGAACGACATCGAGGATTTCACCGGGCGCCAGGTCGGTCGGCGTAGTCGGGCCGAGTTCGATGCCGTTGGACAGGTGGACTTCGATGCGTACGCGGGTCAGGGTGGCGTCGGTGGTGTTGGCGACGGAGCCGACAAAGGCGTTGGCGGCCGCGTCGTAGCTCATGATGAGGCGAGCGCCGGCGCGGACCATGTCGAAGGTCTCGTCGAGGGCGAGGGCGTTGCCGCCTTCTTCGCTGCCGGCTGCGCCGCCTTCGCTGCCTTCACTACCGCCCTCACCTCCACTCTCCCCGCCACTGCCGTGTTCACCGCTGCCTTCTCCTCCGCCTTCGCCGCCGCTCTCGCTACCTTCACCGGCACTTTCGCTGCCTTCGCCGCGGCTCTCCGTAACGTTGCCTGCATTCTGGTCGGCGCCGCTCTGTCCTCTCCGTGAACAGCCGACGGCTACCATCATCGTGACGATCAGTACCAGTATCGCCAGCGTCTGCGCCATTCTCAACTTCGTTCCCTTGCCTCTCATTTTTTCACCTCGTTTCACTATGGTCTTTTGAGGGAGTGTCCCTCATACACTGCCTATGATAGAGGTGAAATGTGTCACAAATATGTCAGATCTTGGCGAATTTCAAATTGATCTGTAAGGAATCGCAGATGTTCTATCAGTGCTTTCGCCAGGAGGCCGGGATAGTGTACGCTAGAGAGGCGGTTAGAAAACCGATGCAGGTCGGATTCTCTGTCAGCAAACCGGTCCACTCTACCTTGCACCAACCTGGTTGAATGTATGGCGAACACGGCCAGCGGCCTTCCGGGTCAAGTGCATCATGTGAACGGGGTGGAGTTGCGTCCAGCGACTGAGGCGAGTTGGGTTTTCTGAGGGCAGGCGATGCGCGGCACGGTGCTGATAGTTGAAGACGATACGAGGATAGCGAACTGGGTCAAGGTATATTTCGAGCGGGCCGGGTTCAGCGCTGAGGTGACGCACGACGGTGAATCCGGCCTGGAATTGGCGCGCACCCTCCTACCTGACCTGATCATCCTCGATCTGATGCTTCCGCGTCTCGATGGGGTGGAGCTGTGCCGGATTCTGCGGCGGGAGTCGGACGTTCCGCTCATCATGCTGACGGCCCGGGAGGCGCAGGACGATCGGATCATCGGACTGGAGAGCGGCGCCGACGATTACATTGTCAAGCCTTTCGCTCCGGAGGAGGTCATCGCCCGTGCGGACGCCGTACTGCGCCGCGTCAAAGGCAGAGTCCAGCAGGTCCTGACGCACAACAACATCAAGCTGAACGAGACCACGCGCAGCGTAACGGTGGATGGCGAGCCGGTCCCCCTGAGTCAGGCGCAAATCGATCTGCTCTCGGCATTCATGCGCCATCCCAACCAGGTGCTGACGCGTGATCAGCTGATCGAGCTGGCCTTCGACAACGATTTCGAGGGGTTCGACCGCGCCATTGACAATCAGATCGCGCGCCTGCGCAAGCAGATCAGCCAGGGCCGCAACCGGCCGATTGAGACCGTTTACGGCGCCGGTTACAGGTTTGTAGTCGAGGAGCCGTGATGTCGCTGCACTGGCGGATCCTGGGTTCGAACGTTGTCGTTATCCTCCTTACGGTGCTGATTGGTGTTGGCGTGGTCTATTATGGGACCGAATCCAGTCTGGGCGTCTTCGTAGACCGGATTGGCGGCGAGGAGGCGAGCCGGCTGGCCCGGAGTCTGAGCCGGGCGTATACGGCTGCCGGCGGTTGGGATACGGTAGACGCATCCCTGTCCGAGGCCGGATACAGCTACGGTGAAGCACCGCACGAGGAGGGGTCCGGAGAAGGCGGAGGAGAGAGCGGTGAGGGCTTTCACCAGGACGCTGTGCGCGTCGTTGTCGCCAGCGAAGATGGGCGGGTGGTGAAGGACAACCTGTCCCAGTTGACAGCGGGCGCCAATGTGCCCGATCTGGACGGGTACCGTGAGACGGTGTTCGATCTGGCTGCGAACCGCCCCGTCGGCCATGTCTATGTGGACGTAAACGGCAACTTTCTTTCGACGGAGTCGCATGGCTTTCTGAGCACGTTGCTGTATATCATCGCAGTTGGCGGCGTGCTGACGATCGGGGTTGCTATCCTGCTGGCGGCCTGGCTGTCAAGGCGGATTACGTCGCCTGTGACGGCGTTGACGGCGGCGACACAGGCGATTGCGCAGGGGGACACGACTCGGCTGCCGGTCACGTCTGAGGACGAGTTGGGACGGATGAGCGCGGCTTTCAACCGAATGAGCTCGACCCTGGAAACACAGCGGGCACTGCGCAGGCGGTTGATCAACGATGTTTCGCATGAACTGAATACCCCCTTGAGCGTGATACAACTGGAGGCAACAGGCCTGCGCGATGGGCTGCAGACCCCTGAGGGCGCGTCCGACCACATCATTCAGGAGGTGGAGAGGCTGCGCGGTCTGGTCACGGATCTGAACTGGCTGGCGGAGACGGACCATGGCGAGTTGCAGCTCACTCTTGAAGCGTGTTCGCTCTACGAGTTGCTTGCCGCGGAGGTGGAGCGCTGGCAACCGCAAGCGCAGGCGCGGCAGGTCGCCTTGTCGCTTGAGGCCGATGCCGACCTTCCGGAAATGACACTGGACCGGATGCGCATAGGGCAGGCGCTGGGCAACGTACTGAACAACGCCATCCGTTGCAGTGAGGCGAACGGGCGCGTCGTGGTCAGGGCGAAGTTGGAAGGCGAAGGGGCTGTGGCTATTACGGTGACTGATGACGGGATCGGCATCGAAGCGGACGATCTGCCTAACGTCTTCGAGCGTTTCTACCGTACCGACCAGTCACACCGTCACGGGATAGGCGGCACAGGCTTGGGACTGGCGATTGCGCGGGCGATGGCGGAAGCACATGGGGGTACAGCTGCCATAAATAGCGACGGGCCTGGGCAGGGCGCCGCAGTGACTCTTAAACTTCCCCTGGAAAGGTGAGTGAAGAGCGCCCACAAAGGCCGCCCTTTTGGGGCAAGGCGCCGCAACTTCATCACTTATGTTGCTCTTGGAAGTTACTCTTGCCTTTTTCCTCACTTCGCAACGACTAAGACTCATTCAGTGCGCGACACCGGACGAGGCGAGCGAACTCTCTCCTCTCCTCACTCCTCTCAATACCAATCACCCATCAATCTGTGCTTTCACTGACCACTGACTACTGGCCACTGCTTTTCTGGGCGGTGGGGGCGGGTGGGGCCCCCCCATTTGGGGGGGGGGGGGGG
>VXOE01000014.1 GCA_009840225.1 Caldilineaceae bacterium SB0662_bin_25
TGTGTTTGGTCTGACCCATATTGGGGAATTCAGGGTCTTGCTGCGTGCAGATCTCGGTGGCGTAGATGCATCGCGGATGGAAATGGCAGCCGGATGGTGGATTGGCGGGATTGGGAACATCGCCTTCCAGGATGATCGGTCTGCGGGTCATCTCCACTTCGGGGTCGGCGACCGGGATAGCCGACACCAGGGCCTGGGTATACGGGTGCAGCGAGCGCCCGTACACATCCTCAGTCGGCCCCATTTCGACGACCCGCCCCAGGTACATCACGGCCACGCGGTCGCTGATATAGCGTACCATGGAAAGATCATGAGCGATAAAAAGGTAGGTCAGACCGAACTCGTTTTTGAGATCCCACAACAGGTTGACGACCTGGGCCTGGATCGATACGTCCAGGGCCGAGATCGGTTCGTCGGCCACAACGAAGGTCGGGTTGGTGGCCAGGGCGCGGGCGATGCCAATCCGCTGGCGCTGGCCTCCGGAAAACTCATGAGGATAGCGGTTGATGAAGCCGGGGTTGAGGCCGACGATCTCCAGCAGCTCCTGGACGCGCGCCCGCCGCTGGTCGGGGGTACCGATCTTATGCACTTCCAGCGGCTCCGAGACGATGCTGGCGACCGTCATACGCGGATTGAGCGAGGCGTAGGGGTCCTGGAAGATCATCTGAATGTGGCGGCGCATTTTACGCATCTCGCCATGCGCCAGGGCGGACAGGTCCTGGCCTTGGAAGCGCACCGAACCAGCGGTGGGTTCAAGGTCGCGGATGATAGTCCAGCCGGTTGTGGACTTGCCGCCTCCTGATTCACCCACCAGGCCCAGGGTTTCGCCCTGATAGATATCGAAGGATACGCCGTCCACTGCTTTTATCTCGCCGACCTGGCGCTTAAACAGGCCGCGACGGATGGGAAAATACTTCTTCAGATCCCGGACTTCAAGCAGAACTTCGTTCGTCACTTCGCTCATGTCGGTTACTCCGTCGCAGCGCGAACATCCTGCCAGCGCCAGCAAGCGGAATCATGATTCGACGCCACACGTTGCAGGGGTGGGTTCTCCTGCCAGCATTGTTCAACGGCAAACTGACACCGGGGGGCAAAAGGACAGTGGACCGGTTCCTGGAGCAGGTCCGGCGGCGCCCCTTCAATCGGGATCAGCCGGTCGGCGGCGATCGTGGTATGGAGGGAAGGCAACGACTGCAGCAGGCCGAGGGTATAAGGGTGGCTGGTATTCTTGTAAAGGTCGAGCACCGTCGCAGATTCGACGATGAAACCGGAATACATCACGATCACTCTGTTGACCAGCCCCGCCACAACGCCGAGATCGTGGGTGATCCAGATGGTGGCCATGCCAAACTGCTGGCTCAACCGTTTAACCAGGTCGATGATCTGGGCCTGGATGGTGACGTCGAGCGCGGTCGTGGGTTCGTCGGCGATAAGTACGGACGGATTGCAGGCCAGGCTCATGGCTATCATGATGCGCTGGCGCTGGCCCCCGGAAAACTGGTGCGGAAAGTCCTTGCGGCGGCTGGCGGCGTTGGGAATGCCCACCAACTCCATCAGCTCGACAGTTCGCTCTGCGATCTCCTCCTGGGACAGGTTCAGATGCGGGCGCATTATCTCGGCGATCTGGTAACCGACAGTCAGGACCGGGTTGAGGGAGGTCATGGGGTCCTGGAAAATCATGGCGATCTCGCGCCCGCGAATGTCACGCAGCTGGTCGGCCGACAGCTTGAGCAGATCGTTACCGGCGAAGAAGACCTCGCCGCGCTCGACACGTCCCGGCGGGTCGGGTATCAGCCCCATCAGCGAGAGGACGCCGACGGTCTTACCGGAGCCGCTTTCGCCGACGATGCCCAAGGACTCGCCTTCATCGAGGGTGTAGGAGATGCCATTGACAGCGTGTACGGTGCCGTCTTCGGTATAGAAACGGGTGACGAGATCGCGCACTTCAAGCAGATGGGCCATGGAAGAACCGTAGTGAGAGTTCGGGTCGGCGTTTCGCGATGCAGTGGGCTGAGGAGGTGCGGGGTCGGTCCCCGCGCCTCCTCGTCAGAATTAGCGGTCTTCGGGCGCAATGTAGGCGTTGGAGAAGTACACGGGGCGTCCGGCGAAGGCCGGCCCGGCGACAGTGCCCTGCACTCTTGGCCCAATCGATGGTCTGAACACACCGTCGGAGATCCAGACTGAGTAGGACTGCCCGGCGATATGGCAGTACAGCTCATTGATCGAACCCTGCAGCTCCGGATTGTCCGAGGCCATGGCGCGGTTCTTCTCCAGAAGCGCGTCGGTGGTGGGATCATCAACGGCGGAGCGCATGGAGCCGGGCAGATCGCGACCGGTGCTGGAGTGGTAGATGGCGTACAGATAGTCGTAGCTCGTCCACCCGCCGCGCCGGCCATAGCCCATCTGGTAGTCACGTTCGGTGAGCCGCGGATAGAGGATTGAGGGTTCGGTGCTCTCGAGCGTGATGTCGAGACCGAGCTCCCGCCACATGGATTGGAGAACCTCCATATAGGCGGTGCCGCTGTCGACCGGTTCGCCGATCAGGGTCAGGCTGAAAGGCTCGCCATCGGGGGTGATGAGCATGCCATCGTCGCCATAGGTATAGCCTGCCTCCTGCATGAGTTCTTTGGCCCGGTCGAGGTCGAAGTGATAGCCGCACTGTTCTTCGATTTCGGGATCATAGCCAAGCATGCCCGGGCTGATGGGGCCGCGGCTGACCTGGTCTGCGCCGTCGGTGACGATCTGGGTGATCTCCTCGCGGTTGACGGCATAATTCAGTGCCTGGCGCACGCGCACGTCATCAAAGGGCGGGACGTGATTCTGCAGATAGACCATGCGCACCTGTCCGTAGGGCGCCTGCTGTACGGTAACGCCGGCCGCTTCGAGAATGGCCACGTCCAGAGGATTGGAGATGCCGTTAACGTAGTCGATATCGCCCGCTTCCAGCGCCGCGATACGGGTTGCCTCTTCGGGGAGGATACTGAACTCAATGCGATCGAAGTTGTATGGGCCGGTGTTGGCGCCTTCGAAAAATTCGGGGCCCCAGTTGTATTCGTCCCAGCGCTCCATGGAAACGCCTTCGCCCGGCCGCACCTCAACCACCTTGTACGGTCCTGTCCCGACCGGATTCAGCTCGTACTCAGCGCCCAACTCCTCTACGGCCCGCTGCGACATTGGGGCCATATAGCCCCAGTTCAGGAACTGGAGCAGGGAGATGGCCGGAGCCGGGAAGTTGAACACCACGGTATAGTCGTCCGGCGCTTCAAAGGTCATCCCGCTCAAGCGCCGACCGGTCCCGGGTGAAGCGAGATCGGGGTCCAGCGCGCGCTCATAGGTCCAGACGAAATCGTGCGCCGTAACCGGATCGCCGTTATGGAACTTGACGTCGTCGCGCAGGTGGAAGGTCCACGTCAGCCCGTCGTCGGAGAACTCCCAGCTCTCGGCGAGATAGGGGATATATTCACCGTCGGAATTCTGGGTGATGAGGGTTGCATTGAACCACTGCCCGACGACAAGGGCATCGTCTCCTCTGGAGGTCTTGTGCAGATCGAGCGAGGTTACGTCGGCGGGAAGGGCGATACGCAGGGTACCTCCCATCATGGAATCTGCGCCGGTTGCCTCCTCCATTGCGGCCGGAGCCACCGGGGCGCAGGCCGCGGCCAGAACGAGCACAAACAGCGCAGCGAAGGCTAACAGAAATCTCTTGGTCATCGTGTTCCTCCTGATAGTTGTGTTACACGTGAACTTCCCGATGCCGTGAAGAATGTGCAGTGGAAAACAGTCCATTGGCGTCTCCTTTCGTCCAGTCGTGTACAGGGATTGGAACAGCTCCGATCGACAAACTTCGGTGATGACAGGCTATTTTCTTAGCTTGGGATTGATCGCATCCTGCAGCCCGTCGCCTACCAGGTTGATGGACAGAACAGCGATGACGATCGCCAGGCCGGGGAAAACAGGCATCCACCAGGCATGGCGCATGAATTCCCGGCCCAGGTTCAGCATGGCGCCCCATTCCGGCGATGGCGGCTGGGCGCCCAAGCCGAGATAGCTCAGCCCTGCCGTGATCATGATGGCGATGCCCAGGCCCAACGTGGCATAGACGAGGATCGGGCCGATCACGTTGGGGAGGATGTGGCGGAACATGATACGCCCGTTGCTGGCGCCAAGCACGCGGGCGGCGCGCACATATTCGTTCTCCTTGGCCTCCAGCACGGACCCGCGAATAAGACGGGTATAGTCGGGGATGTTGGCCAGGCCGACGGCGAGCATCACCTGTACAAGGCCCGGCCCCAGAGCGCCGACCACGCTCAATGCCAGCAGAATGCCGGGGATGGCAAGCAGCACGTCCACAAAGCGCTGGATGAGGTTGTCAACCCATCCCCCGGCGAAACCGGAAATCAGACCCAGAATTGTTCCGCCGCCGAGGCCGATCAGGACGACCAGGTAACCGGCCCGCAACGATTCGCGCCCACCCCAGAGGACGCGGCCCAGCTGGTCCCGTCCAAGGTTATCGGTGCCGAAGGGGTGCGCGGCACTGGGCGGCAGTAACTTGGTCGCGTTTGAGACATTGATAATTTCGTCCCAGCTGTAGAGTTGGGGGGCGATAAGTGTGATAAGAATGATTAGCGCCATGATCGCCAACCCGGTTACCGCAAGGGGATCGCGGAAGAAGCGGGCCGCGGCCCTGCGCACGGGGGATCTGCTGACTACCAGCCAGTCGTCGGCCGGGCCGGCGACCTCTGCGCCGACGGATGCCGCCGATCCACCTTTAGCAGCTTGGGGCCTGGTCCTGCTCATAGCCTTCCCTCATTCATACGTGATGCGTGGATCGATGACACCGTACAGCAGATCGACGATCAGATTGACGAAGACGTAGCCGGCGGCCACAAATAGGATTCCACCTCGGATCTGGGGATAGTCCCTGGCGCTGATCGAGTCAACCAGAAATCTTCCCAGCCCAGGTCGGCCGAATACATTTTCCACAAACACCTGGCCTGAGAGCAGACTCCCGGCCAGCAGCCCCAGATAGGTCACAATTGGGATCAGAGCATTGCGAAAGATGTGCATGAGTGTCACCAGGGACTCGCGGATGCCCTTGGAGCGGGCGGTGCGCACGTAGTCCTCCTCCATCACCTCCAGCATACTGGCGCGTGTGAGGCGGGCGAGAACCCCGGCCGGAATCAGGGCCATCGCCAAGGCCGGCAGGATGAGGCTCTTGAGCCCCTCATCACCGACCACTTTGAACCATCGCAACTCTACGGCGAAGATCAGAAGCAGGAGGAGGGCGGCATAGACGCTGGGTATGGAAACGCCGACGAAGGCGAAGACCATGGTGAGTTTGTCGGGCAGGCCGCCGCGAAAGAGGGCCGCCAGAACGCCGGCTGAGATACCCAACAGCATGGTCGCAATGAGACCGGCGATTGCCAGTTGGATCGTGCTGGGAAGCCGGGCCAGGATATCGTTCAAAACTGAACTCCCGCCGCGGAACGAAGTTCCCAGGTCGCCGCGTAGCGCGTCCCAGAGGAAGTTGAAGTATTGAACGTGGAGGGGGTCGTTCAGGTGCAGCTGCTCGCGGATGCGCTCGATGTCTTCGGCCGTGTTCCCGTACTCTTCGCTGACAACGGCTGCGAGTGGGTCTCCGGGCGAGAGAGCGAGGATCGCAAAGATAACCAGAGAGACCCCCAGAAGTGTGGGGATAATCAACAGCAGTCGTCTGAGTGTGTAGACTAGCATTGGCGATCCTGAATATCAGTAATGGCTGGATTGGCGGCGTTGCGGGGCATTCCTCCTTGCGGCAATACCCCGAGTCGGTTATGCGATGACATACCGGTTCATCCAGTCGAGCAGGGCTTCGTTCTGCGCGCGCCTGATCTCAAGCGCGCCGGAGGTCGAGCCGCCATGCGAGCTATTGGGCAGGCGCAGCATCTCCACAGTGCAGTCGTTGGCCTGCAAGACGTTATAGAACTGCTCAGACTGCTCCGTCGGGCAGCGCAAATCTCGTTCAGCCTGAATAAGCAGGGTTGGCGTCGTGCAACGGTGGGCCGTATGAATCGGTGAGGCGCTGCGGTAGGCGTCGGGGGCCTGGTGGGGGGGACCGCCCATCCCTTCCCAGGGAAGAGCGATGGAGGAGAATATATCGGCCACGCCATACCAGGATTCCCAGTTGGTAATCGGGTTTTCCGCCACAGCGGCCTTGAACCGGTCGGTGTGGCTGACGGCCCAGCACGTGAGATAGCCGCCGTAGGATGAGCCGCACACGCCCAGGCGCTCCGGATCGACCAGCCCTAACTTGATACAGTGGTCGACCCCTGCCATCAGGTCGGCAAACTCCAACTCGCCCATTCTGCCGTTGATAGCGGCCATGAAGGTGTCGCCATAGCCCAGCGAGCCGCGATAGTTGACCAGCAGCACTGCGTAGCCTGCTCCGGCCAGCATCTGGAAGTCGAGGGAGAAAACGTTGCCCCAGGCCATGTCGGGGCCGCCGTGGTTGAAGAGTACGGCGGGATAGGGCGGTTCCCCGGATGGCGGCGTCATGAGCCAGCCCTCTAAGGGCGTGTCATCGCTGCCGGCGAAGGTGAGACGCTCCACTGCGGGCAGGGCAAACTCTGCCAGCAGGTCACGGTTGAAGGCGGTGAGCTTCCGCTCATTTTTGCCGTCCGGATCAACCAGGTGGAGATTGCCGGGTTCGTAAAAGGTGTTGACGGTCATCAATATCCTGTCCCGGTGCAGGCCGACAACGTCGCACACCCGCTCGCCGACGACAACTGCCGCATAGTCCGTGTCCCCCGTGAGGGCGATGCGATAGATCGATTTCGTTCCTCCAATCTGCACAGGGACATAGGCATCTTCTCCGCCGGCAGAGATATGCAGGTTGGGCGCGTCAGAGGCGATGATCGGCATATCGGACTGGAATTTGCCGGCCACGTTGTGCTGGATGCCGGTGGTGCGGCATTGCGGGGTTCCGCCCTGCTTTGCGACGACCCAGAGATGCTTGTGGCTCTGCTTAGGGGCGTCCGCCGGGTTGCCGACGAAGACGATCCTCTCTCCGTCCGGCGTCCAGGCGGCAGAGGGAGGGTTGGTGGCATGGCCCCAGTCCTTGACGACATCACGCACTTCCCCGTTCAGGTCTACGACGCGCAGCGCGGCAAACCAGCGGTATGAATCGGGATAGCAGGCGGTGGTAAAGAGGATCTCCCGGCTGTCGGGGGACCAGACAGGACCGGTGCGATAGCAGTTGTAGGCGTCATCTTGGGTCAGGTTGCGGGCCTCTCCGCCGCGTGCGGGCACAACAAACAGGTCCGGGGCGGTGTCATGCAGATAGCCGTCGCCATCGAGACGGTAGACCGTGCGGGTGATGCGGTACGGCTTGCCAGGAAAGGCCGGGGCCGCGGTGGCTGAGGCGGAAAAGGCGATATGTTGTCCGTCGGGAGACCAGGCCGGACCTCTGCGCACGCCCTGGGCCAGATCAGTGAGCTGGCGCGGCGCGGCGCCGGCAGTTGCCATGACGTAGAGTTGACGGATTCCGCTGCGGGTCGAAAAAAAGGCCAGCTGCGCGCCGTCGGGAGACCAGGCAGGATGACTGTCCTGCGCTAGCCCGTCCGTCAGTTTACGCGCCTCGCCGGTCTCGAGAGCGAGCAGCCAGATGGCGGCGCATTCCTCGTCGCTTTCGGCATCAACGTGCGTAGTGCAGTAGGCAACATGGCGCCCGTCTGGCGAGAGTTTGGCATCCTGCAGGAACTGGAATCGAAACAGGTCTGCGGGTTGGATAGTGCGCTCAGTCATGGTACGCGAGATGGTGCATTGTGCTGCTCTTCAGAGGTCCGACAGGACACAGAATCGTGAACAGACCGCGATGGTTTACTCTCCTGCTCATCAGAAGCAGGCTTGATGAACCGCTTCGAACATCTCCTTCCACCAGTAGTAGGGCACCCCGGTTCGCTGGTTCACAGTACCGGAAAAATAGATGCCGCTCTCAGGCTCGAAGTACATCTTGGCGCCGTACGCGCCGGAATGGCCCAGAGCCACTCTTCCCTGCCCGCTTTCTTCGGCAAAGATCCCCAGTCCCACTCCGGCTCGGGGTGAGTTGATCCCAGGAAAGGCGCGCCATTGCAACATCGTTGCCAGTGTTTTCGAATTTTTGAACAGCTGCCCATCGATCAGGGCGCGCAGGAAGCGAACCACGTCGGCCGCGGTGGAAACCACGCCGCCGCCACCGCGGTCAAACGAAACGTTGATGCGGCCGGTCACATAAGGGACATCTCCGAGATAGAAGTCGGACACCTCATACGTCCAAGTGTCAGGCTCAGGATCCCTGGCGTAGGCCAGATAGCTTTTGTCCATGCCCAGCGGGTCGAAGATGCGTTCCCGCCACTGCCGGTGCAGGCTCTTGCCGGATAGTTTTTCCGAAAGCAGCCCAAGGATTACATAGCCGGTGTCGCTGTAGTGGAACGCCTCGCCGGGCGGGGAGAGAGAGGCCGCCGCGGTACCGCTGGCCAGGAACCAGTTTATGACCCCGGCTTCATTGTCCTCAGGACAGGCGGGATCCCACATGGCCCACTCTTTGCTCGTGACCAGGGGGGAGATGTCGCAAGCCGGGTCGGCCAGGCAGGCCAGATGCGCGGGGATAGCCTTCCGGAGCCTCGCGCCGTATGAACCGGGGGCCGGTTCGCCGTAGTCGTGCGCGGTGCCGGCGGCATCGTCCACAACAGCATCCTTGATGCCGGAGGTATGTGTCAGCAGGTGGCGGACGGTGATTTTCTTGCCGTAGCTGACGCCGTCGATCATGTTCAGCCGCGCCGCGATCTCTTCATCGAATAGGGCGAGCCCGGCTAGGGTGGCGTCCAACCCACACGGGCCGAGAGCGCCTTCTTCCCACAACTGCAGGAGGAGTGCAGCGGTCATCGTCTTGGCCACGCTGGCCAGATGGAACTGGTGATCAGGTGTCATCGGCGCGTCCGAACCGGCGTTGGCCTTGCCCACTGCTGCTGTATGGACAAAGCCCAGGTCCGGCATCTCCACACGCAGGACGGCGTTCTTGACGCCAGGCCCTGAACTGATGCCCTCGCCGGCGAACAGCCGAGCCAGCGCCTGTTCCAGGTTTGCCCGCGCCTGATCCTCCTGGAATGATCTCATTGGAAGCTCCCAGCGCGGCGAACGCGCCGGTGCGAACAGCTGGCTGAAAGTCTATCCGGCGACAGGTACATAGCGGTTCATCCAGTCGAGCAGGGCCTCGTTCTGGGCACGGCGGATCTCCAGCGGCCCGCCGACT
This sequence comes from Caldilineaceae bacterium SB0662_bin_25, assembly GCA_009840225.1. Lineage (GTDB taxonomy): Bacteria > Chloroflexota > Anaerolineae > Caldilineales > Caldilineaceae > Bin5. The sequence goes on from VXOE01000014.1 coordinate 9,269, forward strand.
GAGGCGCTGTGGGGGCTTTCCGGCAGGCGCAGCATCTCCACTGTACAGCCGTTTGCCCTCAGCACAGTGTAAAACTGTTCTGACTGCTCCGTTGGCACGCGCAGATCCTTCTCCCCCTGGATCAGTAAGGTCGGCGTGGTGCAGCGATGGGCATAGGTGATGGATGAAACACGCCGGTAGGCTTCCGGGACTTCAAACAGGTGGCCGCCGATGGATTCAGGGTGGGTGGGGCCCATGTCGCTGACGCCGTACCAGGTGGCCCGATTGGTGACGGGGTTTTCAGGTACGGCGGCCTTGAAACGATCGGTGTGCGTAATGATCCAGCAGGACATGCATCCCCCATAGGAGAGGCCGCAGACGCCCATTCGATCGGGGTCGGCGAGACCTTCTTCAATTGCATGGTCGACTGCTGCCATCAGGTCGGCATACTCCAACTCCATGAGATGGGGGCCGTTGATGGCGTTGCTGAAACTGTCGCCGTATCCGGTAGAGCCGCGATAGTTGACGAGCAGAACGGCATAGCCCGCGCCGGCCAGCATTTGGAAGTCGAAGGAGAAGATGTGGCCCCAGCCATGGTGGGGGCCCCCGTGAATGTAGAGGATGGTGGGATAAGGGGGCGAGCCGCCGGGCGGTTTCATCAGCCATCCCTCCACCGGAACGCCGTCGCTGCTGGTACAGGACAGGCGTACGGTTTCCGGCTGCGCCACACTCGCCAGCAGCTCGGCGTTGAAGTGGGTGAGTTGCCGTTCATCGGCGCCGTCCACATCCACCTGGTAGAGATTGGGCGGCACGTTGAGGTTGGAGGCCGATATCAGCAGGCGGCCGTCATGCAGGCCGATGGGGTAACAGGCGCGGTCGCCGCCCACCACCATTTCACAATCGATGTCACCTTGCAGAGCGACCCGATACACCTGCATTTTGCCGCCATCCTGAATGCGCACATAGGCGTTCCGCCCATCTTCGGCAACCTGGAATTTCGGGTAATCGCGGTAGCCGACCGGCATATCTGCCTGCAGGGGGCCTTCGACATTGCCGACCAACCCGGTTGTGCGGCAATCGGGCGTTCCCCCCTTGCTATCGACCACCCACAGGTGGTTCTGGGCGCTGAAGGGCGCCTCGATCCGGTTGCCGACGAATATCACGCTCGCGCCGTCAGGCGACCAGACCGCGGAGTAGGAGGCATAGCCCCACTCCCTGACCAGGTCGCGCACCTCGCCATTCAGATTGGCCACCCGCAGCGCGGCGAAGAAGCGGTATTCGTCGGGGAAGAATGTGGTCGTGAACAGGATCTCCTGGCTGTCGGGAGACCATTCGGGCGCGGTGTAACGGCAGTTGTGATTTTCGTCCCGGGTCAGGTTGCGCGCCTCTCCCCCTGCGGCCGGCACGACAAAGAGGTCATGCACGGCATTGTGAAGATAGCCCATTGCGTCGAGCCGGTAGATTTTGCGAGTCACCCGGTAAGGCTTGGTGGGAAAAACCGGTTCAGAAGTTGCCCGCGCTGAGAAGGCGATATGCTTTCCATCCGGTGACCAGGCGGGACCGCGGCCGACGCCTTGCGGCAGATCGGTCAGCATTTGCATTTCGCCGCCGTCTACGGAGATCGTATGCAGTTGCTTTACACCACTGCGGTTGGAGAAGAAGGCGATTTGGCGTTCGTCGGGCGACCAGACCGGGTTGCTGTCGACGGCTAGCCCGTCCGTGAGCTGGCGCGCTTCACCGGTCTGCGGCGAAAGGACCCAGATGGCGCAGTACTCTTCGTCCTGGGCCGTGTCGACATGCGAAATGCAGTAGGCGACCTGCTTTCCGCTGGGGGACAGCTTGGCATCCTGCAGGAACTGAAGCTGAAACAGGTCTTCGGGTTGCACGGTGCGCTGGGTCTCGCTGGTCATACTGTTTTGTTCCTTGAAATATGACTGACCCGTAGTGGCAGATGCCCCTTGCGGGCTAATCCTCCAACAGGGCGATCTCTTCCGGGATCTGCAGGGCGGCGTTGGGGAAGACCGAAACGGTGGCCTGGTCCCCGTGGCGTCTGCCCAGCTCTGCGATGACCTCCGGCCAGCTGTTGAAGAGGCAGGTGTCCTGCGGGAATTCTTCAATGTCGGCATAGGAAAGATTGGGTGAAAAGATGATCAGCCCGTTCTTTCCCAAGTGGATTCTTTCGCGTTTGAGGGGGCCATGCGCGCGCATGCCGCTGCTGAGAAGATAGTGAATGCCGGGGCCATGGGTGCAGGCTGTGGCCAGCACGGCAGAGCCATCGGGTTTGATCGCGCGTCTGAGATCGCGCGCGACGGCATTCATCGAGTTGAGCACCTGCACCAGGTCGGTGTCCTTGGGATAGGCGTTGAAGACGGCGATGTCGGCCGGCGGCGGGAACCTGGTGCTGTAGACTTTGCGCGCGAACCTGACGCCGGCGCGGTGGGCGTCAACCGGGTCACCGGCGAAAAGGGCGACCAGCTCGCGGCGGGAGTTGACCACAGTATTGACGGCAAAGCGATGGCCTACTTTGCGACCGATCTCCTCCAGATCTGCGCGCAATTCATTGCCCTCGATGCGGCCGGCCATGGAGTGCGGCAGCTTGTAGGCGATGGTGTGGTTGGCGTGCAGCGTCTCGATGCCGGCCATGCCTACCGCCACCGTCTTGACGCCGCCGGCAAACCCTGCATGGCTATGGGGTACGATCGTACCGATGCTGAGCCGCAGGTCAGCCTCCCAGAAGAAGGCGTTGGTATAGATTGGCGTCCCGCGCTGGGTTTCGCCCAGGTACTTGCGGTTTTCGTGGGGCTGATTTTGATAGATGGGGAAATCTTCCACGACGGAGCGGCCCAGCTTCAGGATTAGTTCCTCGCGGCGCATGGGCGTGTGCGCGCCCAGGCCGATGATGAAGCGGATATTCTCGGGCTTGAGGCCGCCGGCCTGCAGTTCGTCGATCACCAGGGATGCGATGTGGCCCAGAGGAGAGGGGCGCGTGATGTCCTCAACGGCAATTGCCGCCTGCGTGCTGGCGCCGGCCAGCTCCTGCAGGGCGGGCGCGCCGATCGGTTGGCGCAGACTTTCAGCCAGCGAATCCGGATGAGCCGGGGCAGCGTCAGCCATCTGCACTTTTTGCACACGCCACGTTGCCGGAAAGTCCAGCTCGATTTCCTCGTCTCCATACCATGCCTGCCAGAGGACCTTCATCTACTCACTCTCCCCTCAGATTGCCAGAAGTACAGAAAAGGGCGCTAGGGCATACATTTTTGGTTGTCAGGCTGGCCTGCGTACGAGAGAGGATTCCGTTCAAAACCCGGACGTTCGTCACAGCAGGCCCGCTTCCATTACATAGGCGCGTCAGTCCCGCAAGAGGTGGGGCGTATGTTCGACCATATAGGGCTTGACCACTTTCAGACTCTGAGCCATAACTTTGACAGCCGTATCGATCTCGCGCGCGGTCATCGGTGTGGAGACTGTGAACTGGCCTCTGGGGGCACTGAATATGCCCCGGTTCATCATCTCCATGTGCAGAAGTTTAGGCAGGTTCCGTGCGGCCTCCTGCGCGGCGACCGCGTCCCGCGCCGTTCTGATTTCGCCTTCACTCCAGTGGATGGGGATGATCGAACCCAGACCCGCGGCGCGCGCCCTTACCCCGGCCGTCTGAAATGCCCGATTGAACCCGTCTTTCAGCCGCTGGCCCAGTTCGTTGATCTGCGCCACCTCCCCGGCCCCATAGGCCTTCATCGTCGCCAATCCCGCTGCCATGGCGACGTTGTTGCCGTTAAAGGTGCCATTGTGCGGGATCGTTTGGGGGTGTGTCGGGTCAAAGGGCGCCATAATCTCCTGCCTTCCCCCAAACGCGCCCAAGGGCAACCCACCCCCAATGAACTTGGCTACCGACGTCAGATCAGGTGTCACGCCGACAGCGGACTGAATGCCTCCTACATCCAGTCGAAATGTCAGGATTTCATCAAAAATCAGCAGAACGTCGTACGTATCTGCCAGCTGCCTGACGCCTCGCAGGTATCCCGGTTGCGGTTCAACGCCGCCGCCGGATCCGAGGACAGGTTCGAGGATGATAGCCGCGACCTCGCCGCTGTGTGCGCGCAGGAGATCCTCCAGCGCATCGAGATCATTGAAAGGCACTACCTGCATCCCTTGCACTACCGCCGCGGGTACGCCCCTGGTGGTTAGCCTTCGTCGCGGCAGACCTTCCTCTGCGGTGTCGGGCTTTACGTTTACCTGCACATAGTCATGGGAGCCATGGTAGCCGCCATCCATCTTGACGATGACGTCTTTGCCTGTGAATGCGCGCGCGGCGCGCATCGCCAGGTGCGTTGCCTCGGTGCCGGAATTGCAGTAGCGCACGCTCTCCAGGCTGGGCACGCGGCTGCACAGCATTTCGGCATGTTCAACGGTCACTTCGGCGGCGGAACCGAGAACGGTGCCCCTTGCCGCCTGTTCCTGGATTGCGCTGACCGTGGCCGGGTGGGCATGCCCATGGATGAGGGAGGTATAGTTGTTGAGGAAGTCGATGTACCTGTTTTCGTCAAGATCATAGAGGTAACACCCTTCGCCGCGCACCATGTATGCAGGATAGGGCGTGTAGTATGAGGATGCCCTGGTGTCACCGCCGGGCAGCGACTTCTTGGCGCGGGCGTCCCACTCTTGTGATCCTTGGGTACGCTGCTTGAACGTCTGGACGATCGTGTTGGCGGTAACCTGGTCTGCATTGGAACTCACAACAGGCCTCCATGTGGGCGGCGTTCAGGCGCCGACCTGATGTCGCATCGAGTTCAACAGATGGGTCAGGCGCCCCGTGCTTTCCGAAAACTGAACGGAGGGCCGTAAGGCGCAGAGAACAACGATACGCCCTGCCTGGCGCCTTGTTCCCTTGTCGATAGGTGCGTGAGCGAGACGGACAGATCTTAGCGGCCGGCTGATGCGGCGTGGTCACCCGTTTTCATTGCGAGGATGACCGGCCAGGTTTTCGATGTGCAGGGACGGCAGTTCGTCGGCGGGCTCGAACCCGAAAACCTGACCGAAGAATGCCAGCTCCGTCTGGTGAACGCGTACGTTCGTCTCGAAGAAACGGAACCCGTGCGCCTCGCCTTCGAATTCGATATGCACCACCGGCACACCCCGGGCGCGCAGGGCATCGGCAACAAAACTGGACTGATTGGGCGGCACGATCTTATCTTCCAGCCCTTGAAATATGAGCAACGGCGCGTTGATTTCGCCGGCGCGATGAATCGGTGAGCGCTCCTGATAGAGAGCCCTCTGCTCGGGATAGGGCCCGATCAGGGTGCTGGCATAGTGGGCTTCGAATTTATGCGTTTCCTGGTCAAAGAATTCAAGGTCGCTGATACCGTAGTGGCTTGAGCCGGCCTTGAACTCATCGCGAAAGGCAAGTGCGGCAAAGGTGGTGTACCCGCCGGCGCTGCCGCCGCGCACGATGGTTCGCTCTCCATCTGCAAGCCCCTGTTGCACCAGGAAGCGCGCGCCGTTGACGGCATCGTCGACGTCAACGACACCCCACTCTCCCCGCAGCCGGTTCCGGTATTCGCGCCCGTAGCCCGCGCTGCCGCCGTAGTTGCTTTCCAAGACGGCAAAGCCGCGGCTGGTGTAGAACTGCACGCCCATGTCGAGCGCGTGTTTGATCGAGCCGGTCGGCCCGCCGTGCGCGATGACGATCAGGGGCGGGAGCTCGCCTGCGGGCGCTGCGAAATCGGGGTTGTGCGGCGGATGGTAAAACCCATGGGCCTGGAGGCCATTTTCGGTTGGATAGGAGATGTGCGTGCTCGGAGAGATATACGCCTCGGCGACAGCATCCTGCACCGAACTTGCCAGGCAGGTGTATTCGCCGCTGCTCAGGTCGATCTTAAACAGTGAACGCGGTGTGCTGGGCGATGCGGCCACGACGAAAGCGTGATCACCGACCAACTCCAGATGGATAATGTAGGTGAAGTCGGTGTAGATCTCCTCGCGTGCGCCTGTCGCCGTATCGATCTGCCCGAGATGCCACGAGCCATTCTCATTGTAGGCGGCCAGAACCCGGGACGGCGTGAGAAAACGGTACATCGTCTTGCCGATATTCCAGTAGGGGTTGCCCAGTTCCGCCTCCATCGGAGACACGGCCGTGACAGTGCCATCCTGCCAGCGATAGAGGTTCCACCAGTTTGAACGATCGGAGCAGAAGTAGAGCTCGCCGCCGGGAGACCAGCGCGGATCGGTAACGCTCTCCTCCTGTTCCGGGACAATCTGCTGAATGTTGGTCAGACTGCCGTCCTCGGCCACGTCCGCGGCCCAGAGGCTGCTGGAAAAGAAGGGCATGTTGGGATGGTTCCAGGCGACCCAGGCCAGTTTGCGGCCATCCTCGCTCAGAACGGGAAAAGCGACGAAGTCGGTTTGGTCGAACAGTACGGCGCCAAACTCGTCGCCGTCGAGATTGACCGCGGCGAGGGTGTGTTTGGGTTCGCCTGTGGGCGTGTGATCTTCCCGGATGCAGATCAGCCGGTTGCGCCTGTGGTCGATGACCAGGTCGGCATAGCGCATATCACCGGCGGCTGTGATGGGCTGCGGCGATTCGCCGGGGAGGTGGCGATAGAGGCGGTCGTCGGGGAAGTTCGAGAAGTAGATTACGCCGTCATTGACGGCAAAACAGCTGCCGCCGTATTCGTAGACCCGCGTACGCGCGTCGAAAGCTGCGGGCGTCAGCTGCTCGAAATGTCCATCCCCTTGCAGACGGGCGACGGCACTGCGGCCGCCCTGTTCCGGGAGACGTAACAGAATATAAAGATCTTCATTCGCAGTATAGAGTTGGTTGATCCAATGCTGAGAACTGGAGGCAACCAGTTCGGCGCTGATTGGGGAACGCCAACTCCCATACGGCGCGCATCTCTTTTGCGCCATGCCTTCCGCTCGAGGTTGTTTAACGGCCTTCGAAATCCGCTAAACGCTGGCAAGCTCACGTCTTCAGAATAGATGCGGCTCAGACAGATACCTGTACGTTCTGGCAGTCAGGAACATCCCAGCGTCCAGGTATCGTGTTGACCAAACCGGGCGACAAGGTACGGAGATAGCGTCAGAATAGTAGCATATGTTTTTGGGGGTTGCAATGCGCTGGAATTCGGTACGGACGCCAAGAGGCAGTCGGGAAATCGCCGCTATTTGAGGCTACGCAGAGAGGTGTGCACCGGGAATGGGCGAGCGCGCGGACTCGCGGTTGGTAAGGACTTAGGGAAACTCGACCTTCATGGCGTTCCAGGGATTGGGAGGAACCAGTTTGCGCTACTCCAGAAAAGTCATGGTTGACTCCTACTCCCCAGGTAACGACGCTGCTAGGGGCCAGTCCTTGGGAACGCGAGATCAGCAACTCCTTCACCAACAATCGCTCTCAGATTTTCGATCAGTGCCGGCAAGTCGTCGACAACTGTTGCGCGCACCATACCGAGATCAATAGCCTCGTAATCGTGAACCAACCGGTGGCGCATTCCTATAACGTCAGTCCATGGGATCGCACCGTATCTCCTCCGCGTCTGTTCGGAAACACAGTTAGCCGCCTCGCCTACAATTTCCACCAGCTTTATCAGAGCGAACTGCATCATCTCGTTCTGTTCCAACTCATCCTGACCTGTCGTGCCCAGTATTTTTATCGCCTTGGTGGCATAAACTCCCATGGCAACAAGACGTACATTGTCATCATTCGTGCTCATACTGAATTACGGCGGAATCGACAATTGCTTCCTTGAACAGGGGGTTTGGGCTCTTCTCGACGCCCTTATAGGTTAGCAGGTGGGTTGACCGATCAAGCGCTTCGCTCAACTCCTTCTCCATACGCGCCAAGTGCAATAGCCCTACCTTCGCATCCGATTCAAACTCCACGATAAGATCCAAATCTGCCTCCGACGTAAGACTCTTTTGTAGAAGAGCCAAGCGACGGATTTGGTGACGCTGACAGAAGTCGGCAACAACATCTTTGGGAATCTCAATCTGTGCCTTCATTTGTGTACTCCTGAAAATCCGCCCGGCCACGGCAGAGCACCAAATGGTGCCTGCACGACGTGAGCGCAGCACAATGCGCGCTTGAAATCACGACCTCTTACAGCGACAGCACAACTGAAAGACAGGAGTGTCACCTGCTTTCACGAGATTCACAGGCTCCTGGTCCCGTCGGGGTTATCCCTTCGAAATTATAGCACCCTACTGGCCGCTGAATTCGAGATACTCTCCGGGAATGCGCGAGCGCGAGTACTCACGGTTGGCGTCGCGGTTGGTAAGGACTTCGGGAATCTCGCCGTTCCAGTAGGCGGGGGGCTTGTCCCAGACGTCGTCGCGCCGCCGGTGCCAGGCGAGGATGAGCGTGCGGCGCTCGTCGGTCAGGTTGCGGCGCGCTGAGTGCAGCAGACGGGCGTCCGCGAGCACGAAGGAGCGGGCGCGCACGCAGACATCGACCTGGTCGGGATGGTCGCCGAACATGACGGGGTGGTCCTCTTCGATGTAGCGCGCACCCTGTTCGTGCGCGGGCACCAGCTCATCATGCAGCAAGATACGTTTGCGGTGGGTGCCGGGGATGACCTTGAGACAGCCGTTCTCGACGCTGGTGTCGCTAAGATAGTAGGAGACGAATATCTGCTGCGGCCAGGGCGTGACGCTGATCGGGTCCTCCCAGCTCCCCCAGTCCTGGTGCCAGTAGAGCGCCGGTTCGCCCGGGTCTTTGGTCAGGATGATGATGCCGCCGGTGCTCTCGAAGTCGCCGAATCCCATATCTTCGAGCGCCTGCCGCGCCGGCTGCCATTCCAGAAGTCTCCTGATGACGTCGTTCTCCTCACCGCGTACATCGACGTGCTGGCCCTGATACCTGACGTCGGGCGGGGGCACGTGGGCGGCGATGAGACGCTCGGACTCTTCACGCAGCTCCTGCAGAAACTCCTTGGTGAGGATATCGTCAACGAAGCAGTAGCCGTCCTGCAGCATCTGTTCCCTTTTTGCCAGGGCGATTTCGGGTTGCATGGTTTCCTCCAGACATGCAGTAACCGGCGACGGTTATAGCCGCTCCGGATCGAGCGCGCCGTCGCCGAAGATCAGCGAGTACTCATGGTTGTGGGTGTCGACGGTGGCAGCATCCATGTAACAGACGCTGAAAGCGCGGCGGGCAATGGCGGTACTATTTACGCCGGAGCTGTGCGGCAGATAGTTGTGCAGCAGCACCGCTTCGCCAGCCTCCATTTCGAGCGGGACCGTCTCGGCTTCCGCCACCAGGGCCTGGGCCTGGTCGTCGGTCATAAAGCCGGAGACATGAGAGGGGTTGATTAGAGTGTGATGGCGGCGGGGAGCGATATGGACGCAGCCGTTGGCGACGGTGGCCGGGTCGAGCGCGGTCCAGATAGTGATCAGGGGATCGCGGTCGAAGTAGGTCCAGCGGTCCTGGTGCCAGACAAGGTGGGTGCCGCCGACGGACTGCCCCGCTTGCCCGTCGCCGTCCGCGGGGTCGGCCGCGGGCTTGTTCATGAACATGGCGCGCATACAGGCGACCGGCGTGTCTGCGCCGTATACCATGCAGCAGATGTGGCGGAAGAGCGGCTTCTGCATATAGCGCAGGAAGAGCGGGTCGAACTCGAGGTCCTGGATTTTGCGATAGTGCAGCGTGGCGCCTTTGTGCCCTTTCCCCCCGGGGCCGGGTGCATCGGTCTTGCCGGGGATGCGGTCCAGCTGCATCATCATGCGGCTGTAGTCGACCGGCGCGGTGCCGAGCATGATTTCGTCCATGCGCTGCTGTATCGCGGCCAGTTCGTCGTCGGTCAGACAGCGCCCAAGGCGCAGGTAGCCTTCCCGCTCATACTCCTGCCACTGGGCGTGGCTCAATTCTGCCAGCATTGAAGTTTTCTCCTGTCCCGTCGCGCGCATACGGCGCAGCGGTTGCACTTGACCTTCGCGGCCGTACGCTAGTCGGCCTGGTAGCCTTCGAGGTCGCCGATATTGTCGACCACTTTGGTCACGGCGTCCAGGAACTGCTCCATCTGGTCGGGGCCGTTGGGAGCAGAAAGGTGCGGCTGCAGGAAGTTGAACTCCTGGTCGACCAGTTTTTCGGTAACGGGCAGCGAGCCGATCGAGTAGTCGGCCTCGCCGGTGTAGTGGGGGCACTGGAAGGGGCAGCCGTGCCCGTACACGTTCTTCTCCTGGAAGAGGGGGCGATGATGGATCGGCCCGGACGGCATCGGCTTGCCGCCAGGATGGAAGAGGAAGTTGGCGCTGTTGACGTAGGTGAGGGCGGTTACGCCTTCGGCGTTGATCGCCTTGACGAAGACCTCCCTGGGCACGCCCAGCTCTTCCTCGTTGTAGAGGCTGGAATACATGTGGTAGACATGCTTGACCCCAGGCTCGACGTAGGGCGGCGAAATCCCCTTGACCTTGCTCAGCTCCTGGGTGAGGAGATCGCAGTTGGCGATGCGGGCGTCGTTGGCCTCCTCGAAGGTCTCCAGCGCCTCGTAGGCCACCGTCATGGCGTAGCGGTCGATGCGGTGGTTGTCGCCGTAACCGCCGGTTGACGCGTACTTGAGCAGCTCGGAGTTGGTGAGGATCTTGGAGAGCGTCGAGGGATGCTGCCCGCCCAGCGCGCCGAGCTCGTAGTATTCACGGCTGTTGGTCGTCATCACTCCGCCGCTGGTGGCGGCGATCGGCTTGCCGGCGAAGCTGAAGCAGGTGATGTCGGCGATGCCGCCGACGATCTGGCCGTCGACATAGGCGCCGGTGGCCTGCGCGGAATCTTCGATGAGGACGATATCGTGTTCGCGGGCGATGGCGAGCAGCTCTTTCAGATCGACCGGATGGCCGTAGAGGTCGACGGCGATGATGGCCTTGGTGCGGTGGGTGATCTTGCGGCGCACGTCGTCCGGGTCGAGCGTGAAGGTCTTGGGATCGACGTCGGCGAAGATGGGGACGGCGTTGTTGTGCATGATGCAGCTTACGCTGGCGATCCAGGTGAAGGAGGGGACGATGACTTCGTCACCGGGGCCGGCCTGGGCGGCCACGAGGGCGGAGTTGAGGGCGACCTGGCCGGAGGAGACGGGCAGGGCGTATTCGACCTGCATCTTTGCGGCGAAGGCCTCGGAGAACTCCTCCCAGTCGGCGGCCTTGCCGCTTTCCCACATGGGTGAACGGTGGTGGCCGCCGGAATGGGGCTCGGTGGTGACGGCCTTCTCGCCGCCGAGTAGGGCTAACTTGCTCATCGTGCAACTCCTGACTGGATTGGTTCGCGGCTCGCGGCGAGTACGGTCTGCTGTGCACTCTCCACTGTTCCACTGTGGTTGGAAAGGGTATGGTGAAACGATCTCTATGCTCAGACCTTTACATGTGCCCCAAATCCGAGGTCACAAAGGCGTTCGGCATTGGGTGGGCGTGCCGCCAATCATAGCATACGGGGTAGGTAAGTCAACCGCTGTAATGAGCAAGGGTGCATCCCAACATTGGGGCAAACATAAGTGTACCTCTGGAGGCATCCAAGCCACAGTCAGCTTGCTTTCCAATTGCCTGCAAATGAAGTGGTGTTTCTCACTCCTCACTCCTCTCCCCT
>VXOE01000363.1 GCA_009840225.1 Caldilineaceae bacterium SB0662_bin_25
GGCACTGTCGTACCGCCTGTGCGTGTGACCTGTTTACAACTCCTTTTTTTAAAATACCCCCCCCCCCCCCCCCCGAAAATATATACATAATTTGTAGAAGGTACGTCTGCGCGCGGGCGTTACTTTCTTCAGAATTCTCCTTATCACAACATAACTTGAACAGCCACGGCCATGGGGTTCGGCGGCGGATTTTGCTGTGCCTGGGACACGGGCTTCGCGCCGTTCACCGATCGCGGGAGAGGATCTGGACCGGCACGCATAGAAAGGCAGCGGCACGCAGCGCCCATGCCCATCGTCCGCAGTGCGCAGCCGCGTCTTCGACTTCAGGAGCATACGCAACTGGGCGATGCCTTGTGTCGGGGTTGCGGCTCTTATGTGTGACTTCGAGATTTACTGACCTTTCTATTTTCTATTCCAACTTTGTGATAGCATGGGGTCTACCACAGCGAATCGAATTGTGTAGTTGTTGAAACTGATAGGTGGGCGCATTGCGCCCCCTTGTTGGCTACATGATTCATGGTTCGCTGTGGTGGCTACCATCTATCGGTTTCCACCAAGGGGGCACCGCAATGAACCTCAAATACAGGATTACCGCGCGGGCACTGTTGTTATACTCCTCTCTGTGTCCGGTAGTTGACAACCTCAAACCCAAACTACACCCACTCGCGAAGGTTTCCCTGACCAGTTGACGGCGTAGATGGCGCGCGTCAAGCGGTTAGGGAGATTTGTCGCGCCAAACGGCAACGAAAAACGGGAACATGGCTAAGGCGAGCGATGCTCCCTATTGGCAGTACGGATGACGGCAGCGCAGCTCTGTCACGTGCACCTCATCACCTACTTCTATCCCCGGAGCAGTCCACGGGAGTTCAGGAATGTCCGAGACAATTGAAGCCAAAGAGCTGCAGCTTGTCAGCATCTTTGGTGACAACTACCGTTTCGAAATCCCCGAGTATCAGCGCCCCTATGCCTGGACAACCGAACAGACGGGAGAGCTGTTGGACGACCTTTTGCATGCAATGGGGGATGTCGGGAGTGTGAGTGAGGCGTCGCCTTACTTCCTGGGCAGTATCGTCATTATCCAGAAGGGACTTCAGCCGCAGGCACAAATTGTCGACGGACAGCAACGCATCACTACGCTGACGATTCTTCTTTGCGTCCTGCGTGAACTCGCATCCGAAGAACGCGACCGGGGCGACATACATAGCTATGTCTATGCGCCGGGCCGAGAATCCGCGGGAATCCCGGGACACTACCGGCTCGCTGTGAGAGACAGTGAATTTTTCCAAAACAATATCCAGCAAATGGGAAGGTTACGCTCTCTCCTTGAGCGTTCCCCTGCAAACCTGTCCGACAGCCAGCAGAGAATGTTGGAGAATGCCCGCCATCTGTTCAACTCCCTAGCTGGGCATGAAGAAAGACGACGAAAGATTCTCATGCAGTTTATCGCCCAGCGCTGCTATCTTGTCGTGGTCTCTGCATCGGACCAGAACTCTGCTTATCGTATCTTCTCCGTTCTGAATGATAGAGGGTTGGACCTGTCTCCGACCGACATTCTAAAAGCGGACATAATCGGGGCACTGCCGAAAAATGTCCGTTCACAGCACACAGAAATATGGGAGGAGATCGAGGAAGACTTCGGTCGCGACCGCTTCGGTGATCTCTTCGCGCACATCCGTACCATCTCTATGAAACGCAGGCAGCGAGGAACGCTGCAGCAGGAGTTTCACGACCACGTTCTCAAAGCGGTGGACAGGGCGGACTTCGTTGTCAAAGTGCTTGAACCGTATGCCGAAGCGTATGCGACTGTGACAGGCGCATCATATGCAAGTGCGGGCGGTCCCGGTGAAGTCAATACGTACCTGCGCTACCTGAACCGACTCGGCAACTTCGACTGGATTCCACCGGCGATGGCCTTCTACAGGCGCAACCAATACCCCGAGGCCTTTCTTCGCTTCGTTCGCGACCTGGAACGACTGGCCTATGCAATGTTCATCGTACGGACGCCCGCGAACCGGCGTACGTCCAGGTACGCTAACATCCTGCGCGCCATCGATCAGAAGGATGACCTCCATGGCGTTTCGTCGCCTCTTCAACTCTCGTCCCGAGAAATAGCGGACGTTTTGAGCGCGTTGGACGGCCCCATTGGCTCCCTCACGCAAGTGCGCAGGACCCTGTTACTGCGCCTTGATTCTCTGCTGGCGGACGGGGGCGCCAGGTATGAGCATGCAACGATTTCGATTGAGCACGTGCTCCCCCGGAACCCCGAACGGAACTCACAGTGGCTGAGAGACTTTCCTGACGAAGAAGAACGAGAAGAGTGGACAGACAGACTTGCCAACCTGGTTCTCCTGTCGCGCACAAAGAATTCAAGGGCGCAGAATCACGACTTTGAGCGCAAAAAGAGAGAGTACTTCCAGAGAGGGGGTGTGGTGACATTCGCCCTTACTTCGCAAGTGCTGGCTGAAGAAGAGTGGACGCCTGCAGTGCTGCAGAGACGGCGGAGGGAGTTGATCAATGTCCTCAAGAAAGAATGGCGCCTCGAACAAGCGTCTCCTTCGCCGCCAGTGCACGTTTTGCAAGAGCAGAGCAAGCCGACTTACAACGTAGAGAAGGTTCAGGGAGAGAGCCACCGTGTTTACGACCAGACCAAGCAACCCTTGCAGAAGAATCTGACCGCCAGAGAGGAGTTTGACGCCACCGTGATCGCTCAGGACATTCTGAAGGCTGTGATTCAAACGGAAGAGCGCTTTGGCATCAGGCACGTCGCTGACGTGCTGCGGGGTTCCAAGAATAAGAAAGTGAAAAAGTGGAGGCACGATTCTCTCCCTGCCTATGGCACTGTAAATGGTTATTCCGCTGATGAAATAACGGAAATAGCCGACCAACTGATTGAAGAGGGAATGCTTTACAGAGGAGGAGGAAGGTACCCGACCCTGTCTGTTACTCAAGCGGGCAAGGATTTTCTGAAGCTCGGCGAAGCGTTGACCCTCACTAGTCTTAGCAGAAGGCGGAAGGGAGTACGTGAAGTTTCTACCTACGAGGAAACCAAACAGCTGTGGAAACAAGGCTTGTCTGTTGAACAGATAGCGAAAGAACGAAGCCTGGAGAAAAGTACTATAGCCTTTCATCTGGAACACCTCATAGAGGAGGGAATGGACATTGACCTGAGACCAATGTTGCCGCCGATGGAGAAGGTCGAGGAGATCAAGAAGGCCTTCGAAGAAATGGGCGGAAATCTTTTGCCTCCGGTCAAGGAACTGCTCGGTGACGAGTACTCCTACTATGAGATCAAGATAGTATGGGTCTTCCTACGACAGCAGGGGGAACTACCAAGTTAGGCCTCTACGCAACGCTTGCTTTTCTTTTCGCTGTTCTTTCGACGGGGCTTTTCATACCGGACGAAAGCCGGCGCCGGCACTCGCTTTCAAGCGCCAGACGCCAATAAAGAACGGGAGCATGGCTGGGCTGGCGATGCACTCCACTGGCTGTACGGATGACGGCAGCACAGCTTTGTCATGTGCGCCTCATAACCCGCTCCTATCTCCGGATCAGTCCGCGGGAGTTCAGGAATGCCCGAAACAATTGAAGCCAGAGAACTGCAGCTTGTCAGCATCTTCAGTGACAGCTACCGCTTCGAGATTCCCGAATACCAGCGTCCCTATGCCTGGACAACAGAGCAAACAGGCGAATTGCTGGAGGATCTTTTGCATGCGATGGGGGATGTCGAGAGTGTGCGTGAGGCATCGCCTTACTTCCTGGGCAGTATCGTAACCATCAAGAACGGCCCACAGTCCCACGCGCAGATTGTCGACGGCCAGCAGCGCCTTACAACGCTGACGATTCTTCTTTGCGTCCTGCGTGAACTTGCATCCGAAGAGAGCGACCGGGGCGACATACATAGCTATGTCTATGCGCCGGGCCGGGAATCTGCGGGAATCCCGGGACACTACCGGCTCGCTGTGCGAGCCGGAGACAGAGAGTTTTTTCAGAACAATATCCAGCAAATGGGAAGGCTGCGCTCTCTCCTTGAGCGCTCCCCTGCAAACCTGTCCGACAGCCAGCAGAGAATGTTGGAGAATGCCCGTTACCTGTACAACGCCCTGGCTAAGCGTGAAGAGAAGTTACGCAAAATCCTTACGCAGTTTCTCGCCCAGCGCTGCTATCTTGTCGTGGTCTCTGCATCGGACCAGAACTCCGTTTACCGTATCTTCTCCGTGAAAGGGCGAGAGCATACCAGGGCCAACGGAAAATGGTCCTCGGAAGATGACGAGAAGTTGAAAGAGATGTATGCCGCGGGGCATAGCGTTGCAGAATTGGCGAAGCACTTTGGACGAAGTAACGGGGCAATTCGGTCCCGGCTAAACAAATTAGGCCTTGGCCAGGACTCAGCCACAGACACTATTCACGACCAGACCAGACAGCCGTCGGAACATTATGAGGCCGACCGCCAGAGCGAGCAGTTTGCGAACGCGCCTCCACCAACCCCGCCCGCGCAGGAAGTCTCTGAAAACGCAATACAACCTGGCCCCATCCGTCGCCTGCTTAAGCAGCACTTCGGCTACGACGAGTTCCGTCCCTTCCAGGAAGAGATCATCGCTACCGTCCTCGAGGAGAAGGACGCGCTGGTGCTGATGCCTACGGGCGGGGGCAAGTCACTGTGCTTTCAGCTGCCGGCGATGTACTTTGAAGGGTTGACCCTGGTGGTATCGCCCTTGATCTCGCTGATGAAGGACCAGGTGGACGCTCTCAGGGCCAACGATATCCCGGCCGCCTTTATCAACAGCACTCTGTCACCCTCCGAGATCGAGCGCGTGCAACGGCAGGCGCAGAGCGGCGTCTTGAAGATTCTCTACGCCGCGCCCGAGAGGCTGTCGCAGCCTGAATTCCAGCAGTTTCTCGCCACGCTCCACGTGAGCTTCGTTGCCGTGGACGAGGCGCATTGTATTTCGATGTGGGGGCACGAATTCCGACCCAACTACCGCAAGCTGGGCGATTTGCGCCGCAGCCTGCCGGGCGCGCCGTTTCTCGCCTTGACGGCTACGGCGACCGAACAGGTGCGCGAAGACATCGTGAAACAGCTTCATCTGCAGCAGTCGGAACAGTTTGTCGCCAGCTTCAACCGCCCCAACCTCAGCTATGCCGTGCTGCCCAAACGGAAGGACGCCTTCACGAGGCTTACGGAACTGCTGCAGGAGCACAAAGGCGAACCCGTCATCATCTACCGCACCACACGCAAGGCTACCGAGCACTTGACCCTTCTACTACGTGAAAAAGGCTTCAACGCACAGCACTATCACGCCGGGCTGGAAGATGACGAGCGGCATCAGACCCAAGAGCACTTTATGCAAAACCGGACCCCGATCATCGTTGCCACGATCGCGTTCGGAATGGGCATCGACAAGTCGAACGTCCGGATGATCGTCCACTTTGACCTGCCCAAGACGCTCGAGGCCTACTACCAGGAGACAGGACGTGCCGGGCGCGACGGGCTGCCCAGCGACTGTGTCCTCTTCTACTCCCCTGACGATGTGCCGACACTGAGGCGCTTCATAAATGAGATCGAAGATGAAGCGATTCGCAGCCACATGCATGAAAAGCTGGGCCAAGTCATCGAGTTCTGCCAGCTGCAGGCATGCCGGCGAAGATATCTGCTGCGTTACTTCAGCGAAGAGTGGCCGGAGGAGAACTGCGGCAGCTGTGATTTCTGCCGGCCGGCCAAAGAGGAGTTCGACGTCACCGAGATCGCGCACCAGATCCTGTCGGCCGTCATTCAAACGGGCGAGCGTTTCGGTATCACCCACGTCGCTGCCGTGCTGCGGGGTTCCGGAAACAGAGTAGTAAGAAGGCTGGGGCACGATGAACTCAGCGTCTATGACACTGCCGACAGCCACTCCGTCGACGGGATAAAGGAGATTGCCGGTCATCTGGTGGAAGAGGGGCTGCTTCGCAGAGAGGAAGGAATGTACCCGACGCTCTCTGTCACTGAGACAGGCAGACGTTTTCTAAAGAGCCGTGCAAGGTTGACTCTCCCACTGCCGGCAAGTGATGAAAGGAGAGGGCCGACCGCCGGGCGGGCGGCTCGCGACATCGATGAGACGCGCAGAAGGAGAATACAAAAAACGATGCGTGAGGGCTCTACCTTCATGGAGACCAGACAGATGTGGGAACAAGGACTGTCTGTTGAGGAGATAGCCAGAAAGCGGGGCGTGAAGGAGAGAAGAGTAGTCTATCATTTGCAACGCCTGATAGAGGCGGGATTGGATGTTGATCTGAGACCGGGATTGCCACCGGCGGAGAGGGTCGAGGAGATCAGGAGAGCCGTTAGAGAGACGGGCGGCGCCTCCTTGTCGCCGGCCATAAAACTGCTTGGCGATAGGTACCACTACTACGAAGTCAAAATGGTATGGCTTTTCCTGCAGCAGCAGGGGGAGCTGCCGAATTAGGTTTTTGCGCGACGCCTGCTTTCTGCCGTTTTTTCGATGGCGTCTTTCATGCCGGACCCAGGCAGGCACTGACATTCGTTCTCAAGCGCAAGCCGCCAGGCGCGGTTTGTCGCCTCAACTTTTCAGCTTCATAGATAGGAGATTGAGATGTATCAGCAGATCACTTTGGTGGGAAACCTGGGCGCAGATCCAGAGATGCGTGTTACGCAGAATGGGACGCCGGTGACTTCCTTAAGGGTGGCGACAAATCGCCGCTGGAGGGCCCAGGATGGGACGACGCAGGAGGAAACTGTTTGGTTTCGTGTTTCGGTATGGGCACAGCAGGCTGAGGCGTGCAACCAGTATCTGTCGAAAGGGCAGCGTGTACTGGTCGTTGGTGAGATGAGAGAGCCGGGCGCGTGGACCGACCAGGAGGGGAACGCACGCGCTTCACTGGAGGTGCGGGCGCGGAATGTGGAGTTTCTCACCCCGCGTGGAGGGGGCCAGAGTCCGGCACCAGATCAAGGTGAGGAAGAGGAGATACCGTTTTAGCGTCCGGTGCGTATGGTGCGCGGGAAGCAGACGGGAGACGACGGCTTAGAAGTGCATATGACCATATGTTCACTGCAATGTTGACATATGGTCATATGGATATTGCAGCGGGTGCGGCTCTGCGTGCGGGTCGGGATTGTCCGGAGCGGCCTTGTGAAGGGGAATGGGCAGGGAAGTTCCCTACGGTATTGGAGACGAATAGGTCGTGCCCTGGTTAGATGCAGAAAGGCAGTTCATTCAGTAAGTAGGACACATGTCATGAAACCTTCTTTTCGAATGCTGGTTGCTATCGCTGTTGTATATGTTTTGGCTGCTATCTCGAGAACTCCCAGTGCGCACGCGTCGACACCTGTTCCCACGCCTGGAGTCACGGACAGGGACGTGTTGGTGACGCTCTACCGTGCGACCGACGGCGACGACTGGCTGAGGAGCGACAACTGGTTGACTGACGCGCCAATCGGCACCTGGTACGGCGTCACCACAGACGGAAACGAACATGTCACGAAATTGGATCTCTCGTTCAACTGGCTGGTCGGAAAAATACCACCAGAAGTAGGCAAGCTCACCAACCTAGAAGAACTGGTTCTTTACGGAAATCAATTATTCGGGGAGATACCGTCCGAATTGGGTAATCTTAACCGTCTAGAAGTGTTACATCTCTCTGCCAACAAGATTTTTGGGGAAATTCCGTCCACCTTAGGCAATCTCATCCACCTGAGAGTGTTGAGCCTCGGTAACAATCGCTTGAGTGGGATGATTCCAACAGAACTGAGTAAGCTTACCACCCTAGAAGTGTTGAGCATCAGGAACAACCGACTTAGTGGAATAATCTCGTCAGATCTTGGCAAGCTTGCTGGCCTGACACAACTGCATCTTTCAGGAAACCAGCTAAGTGGATGCATACCCTTAGTATGGAAAGGTGTTAAGGAAAATGACATCGATGAACTCGGACTGCCTTTCTGTGTCGCGCCCTCTACGACACTTGCCTCTGACACCGCCAGACAGGCGCTAGTCGCGCTCTACTGGGCTACGGGCGGTGACACATGGGTAAACAGCAATAACTGGCTTACCGAGGCACCAATTGGGACATGGCACGGTGTCACCACAGACGAAAGCGGGCACGTTATTGAACTCGACCTCTGGCACAACAATCTGAGTGGGATAATTCCTCCTGAGTTGGGCAGACTCAGCAATTTAGAACGGCTATCGCTCTCAAAAAACAAATTGAGCGGTTCGATTCCTTCAGAACTGGGCGATCTTACCAATCTACACTGGCTGTATCTCCATAACAACCGGTTGAGTGGTTCGATTCCTTCAGAACTGGGCAACCTCACCAATTTGGTGGCGCTGAATCTTTCAGAGAACCAGCTAAGCGGCTCGATTCCGTCGGAACTGGCGAAACTAATTGGCTTGAAATGGCTTATCCTTTCAGAGAACCGGTTGAGTGGCTCGATTCCGTCGGAACTGGGCAACCTCACCAATCTATTTTGGCTGGACCTTCAAGAAAACCTTCTGATCGGGACAGTGCCACCGCAGCTGGATGAGCTTACAAACTTGGGCGTGTGGTACCTTTCCGGCAATAGGCTGGATGGATGTCTGCCCGCGGGTTGGCAAAATGTCAAGGCTAATGACTTCGACGAACTCGGTCTGATATTCTGCATCGCGTCCTCTCCGCCCCTTACCGCTGCCACCGACAGGGATGCCCTAATTGCACTCTACCAGTCTGCGGAGGGCGACAACTGGACCAACAACGATAATTGGCTTTCTGACGCGCCGATCGGCACCTGGCATGGTGTCACTACGGATGAGAATGGTCGCGTCATTGAACTTTATCTTTGGCAGAACAATCTGAACGGCACGATTCCATCGGAATTGGGAGACCTTACTTTCCTAAGCATCCTGAATCTTTTTGGCAATCAATTGAGAGGAGAGATTCCGCCCGAGCTGGGCAATCTCACGAGTCTGGTCTTGTTAAATCTCTCGCAGAACGAGTTACGGGGAACAATTCCCATTGATCTCAGCAAACTGACCTTCCTGGTGATTCTGAATCTCTCAGATAACCTGTTGAGCGGAGAGATCCCCCCGGCTCTGAACAGGCTCACCTACCTGGCAGGATTGTACCTTTCACAAAACGAATTGCAGGGCACAATTCCTTCAGAATTCGGCGGTCTTTCAAATCTAGAAGAGTTGCATCTCTGGGACAATCAACTGAGAGGAATGATCCCTTCGGAATTGGGCGACCTTGCCAATTTGATTACGTTGCACCTCGGAACCAACAAACTGATCGGCGCGATCCCTTCAGAACTGGGCAACCTTGCCAACCTAAAAGAGTTGGGCCTCTACGAAAATCTGCTAAGTGGGACGATTCCACCAGAACTGGGCAACCTCATCAACCTAAGCCATCTTGCCCTTTCGGACAACATATTGACCGGCACGATTCCTTCAGAATTAAGCAACCTCGTCAACCTGGAATTGCTGTTTCTCTCCGAGAATCAGCTGAGCGGGCCGGTCCCGTTACAATTGGGCAACCTCACTAGTCTGAAACGGTTGCACCTTTGGGGTAACGAGTTGACCGGGACGATTCCGCACGAGTTAGGCGATCTCATCAACTTGACGGAGTTGGCCATAGGGAATAACGGATTGATCGGAACAATTCCATCAAACTTGGGCAACCTCAGCAATTTGACAGTGTTAGGTCTCAATTCGAATCAACTGAGTGGAACGGCACCTCCAGAGTTAGGCAACCTCACCAACCTGCAAGTGCTGTCACTTTGGGGCAATCAGCTGAGCGGGGCCATCCCAGCAGAACTAGGACACCTTACCAACCTGGAAGAACTTTATCTTTCAGACAACCTCTTGAGTGGAACGATCCCGTTAGAACTGGGCTATCTCAACAGCCTTACACACATTTACCTTTCAGAAAACTTCCTCACCGGATGCGTACCCGAATCATGGAGAAATCTTGAAGACAGCGATCTGGAAGAACTTTCACTCCCGCTCTGCACCGACAGGGACGTTCTGGTCGCCTTTTATCAAGCTACCGCTGGCGCCAATTGGACTAACAGCGACAACTGGCTGGCCGACGCACCGATCGGAACTTGGTATGGCGTCACCACAAACCAGAATGGCCGTGTCACTGAGCTGGATCTCAGCGAGAATGGGCTGCACGGCACGGTGCCTCCTTCGTTAGGCAGCCTCGCCTACCTTGAGTTTCTGACTCTCAGCCACAACCAGCTACGCGGTTCGATCCCGCCGCAACTTGGCAATCTCACAAATCTCGAATTCCTCCATCTCTGGGACAATAAGCTGTACGGCACAATCCCGCCAGAACTGGGCAACCTTACGAATCTGATAGTGTTGGGACTTGGGGCCAACGAGTTGAGCGGGAGGATTCCATCAGAACTCGGCAACCTTAAGAACCTGGAAGTACTGCATCTCAGGGGGAATAGGTTGATCGGAGAGATTCCGTTGGAGTTAGGCAAACTCACCTATTTGGCCTTGTTGAATCTCTCAGAAAATGAGTTGAACGGGGAGATTCCTCCAGAGTTAGGCAACCTCACTAACCTGGAATGGCTGGCCCTATTCGAAAACGAATTGAGCGGAACGATTCCCTCGCAACTGAGCAATCTCACTAACCTGACAGGACTCGAACTCTCAGAGAACAGGCTGAGTGGGGAGATTCCTCCAGAACTGGGCAATCTCACTAACCTGACAAGGCTTAGTCTCTGGCACAACCAGTTAGCAGGAACGATTCCGCCGGAGTTGGGTAACCTCAAAAGGGTGGAGTCGATGTACCTCTCTGACAACCTCTTAACCGGCTGCCTGCCCGAAGTATGGAGCAACATCGAAGAAGCCGACTTCGGCGAACTCGCCTTGCCGTTCTGCACTTCTTCCCAATCTCCCGCCGTCTCGGAGACACTTTCCACTGCTCAGATCTTCGCTACGGTTTCCCCTGCTATCGCGTTTGTTCAAACCGAAATCGGCACCGGAAGCGGCGTCCTCATCGAAGGAAACTACGTCTTAACCAACGCCCACGTTGTTTGGCCGTATCACGCCGCGCGCGTTGTGTTCCCGGACGGCTCTGCTTTGAACCAGGTACCGCTCAAAGGATGGGACCTGCTGGCCGACGTGGCTCTGCTTGGCCCGATCAATACCTCTGTGCAACCCTTGGCATTGCTTGACGGCGAAGATCTCCCCATCGGCTCTGACGTCTATCTCATCGGATACCCGGGCGAGGTCGACGCCTTCCCCCAGCCCGCTATTGTACGCGGCATCCTATCGCGTCTACGTCAGTGGGAACCTGCCGCCGTCACCTATTTCCAGATCGACGCCTCGGTCGCAGGGGGACAGAGCGGCGGCGCGCTTGTCTCCGACACAGGCGACGTGATAGGAATCAGCGGCTTCAAGATTTCCGAGGGGCAGTTCGCGCTCGTCGCATCCGTCGCCGACCTCCTGCCGCGCATCCGACAACTGCTCGCCGGCGGGGATCCGTCCGGTCTCGGCGACCGCCGCTTGCCGCTGGAAGGAGGAGCCCTCCGTCACATATTGACACCGGAGAGTTATTGGGATGCCTACATCGTCAACGAACCGGCTGACTCCGCAATTGAAGTCGCATTGAGCGGCGCAGACGATGCCACGTTTCGCATCTTTGACCCGTTCGGCAACGAACTTACCTATACCGAAACCGCTTCATTTGACTTTGTCACGCAGAGCAGTGGGCCGCATTTCCTCGTTTTCTCGCAGTTGCCCAACGAGACTACAACCTTAACCGCAAACCGCCGGTTTGTGCGCTTCGTTGATCCGGACGAGGGCAGGGAGCTTTACGTAGGGCAATCCCTTGCTGGCAACCTCGATTTTCCAGGCGACATCGATTTCTTTTTTCTCCATCTGGAAAAAGGTGAGGCGGTCGAGGTTGTAGTGCGTTCAGCCCTGACCGACCCTTTTCTTGGCATGGTGGTCCTGATGTCGCCGGAAGAAGAAGTGATCATAGACGATAACAGCGGCG
Source organism: Caldilineaceae bacterium SB0662_bin_25 (assembly GCA_009840225.1). Lineage (GTDB taxonomy): Bacteria > Chloroflexota > Anaerolineae > Caldilineales > Caldilineaceae > Bin5. The sequence continues at coordinate 11,980 of VXOE01000363.1, forward strand.
GCGGCCTCTTTGGGCTGGATGCGAGGATCCTCTTTCAGGCGGCAGATACGGGTGAGTACATTCTTATGGTTGATGACTTCTTCGGGATTGCATCCGGCGGTTATGTTATCTCTGTGGCGCGGCCGCAATCTATGGATGTGCCAACCGCACAGGTTCCGATGGCAACCATCAAGACCCATATGAATGTGCGCCAGGGACCGGGGACCAACTACCCCATCATAGACACCGCCGCACCGGGCGAACAATACGTCATCACCGGGAAAAATTCCGGCCTCGGCGACTGGTGGCAGATAGATTTCAAGGGCCGCATCGCATGGGTTTATGCTCCCTTGGTGACTGCCACTGATGCTGAAAACGTGCAGGTCGTGGCCACACCCGATCCCTGACCGCTTCAGAGATAAGTCGTTAGAGTCGCGCTTTCTCGTATTGTACGTTTTTTGCAACCACCTTAGTCTGGCCTGGAAGCCATAATTCCTGCCTGGGCCCACCCGATCCTGAAACTGGTCACAAGGGGAGTTAACCATGCATACAGAACACGATTGGCAGTGCAACACGCCTCCGCGTGAATGGAAGGACGGCGACGGCCGTACCGACATGGAGGTTTGCAGTAGGTGCAGGAAGCACCGGTATGTACATATTCCTAACGACCGAAAGACTCGGGCGAGAATTGAGTATATGGATGCCGAGGGAAATCCGACCAATATGGCACCTCCTTGCACGGGGACTGGTCTCGTCACCCATAGGAAACTCAACACGGTCAGGCCTTACATGAGTCCAGGGCGGAGGTTCAGATAAGGGGATGGTATTTGACGCTCAGGTTCGCCACAAACCGATTAGCGGAGGCGGGGAACAAAGGATATGGGACCTCGACCAGGACAAAACATGGACACGGAGGGTACGCCCCCAGATCCCCCGACGGTTGCGGCGATTCGGTATGCAGGCCTGGGATTCCTGGTGGGATTTTTGCTGTGCGCGATCCTGACGGGGGCTTTGATGTGGCAGTTGCAGCGGCCTACGCCACCCCCGATCGTGCTGCATGCGCTGCCAACTCCGGCCCCGACGGAGACGCCAGCGCCGACTGCCACGCCCGGTCCGCTTGTCGTTTTCGTGAGCGGCGGTGTGCACAGGCCGGGCATGTATGAGGTGCCGGCGGGCGCCCGCGTGGGTGATGCGCTGGCCAGAGCGGGCGGTCTGGTGGCGGATACGGACCCGGCGCTCGTCAACCAGGCGGAACCACTTTTCGACGGTGCACAGGTGCATGTGCCTCTGCCGCAATCCCCGATGGCAGAGGCCGCGTCAACAACCGGGGCGCCCTCTACCGGTCTGTCGGGACAATCGTCCGCGGCGGCCGCGGGGGCGTCCCGTAGCGCATCAAGCGGCGGGTTGATTAACGTCAACACGGCCTCCCTTGCGTCGCTTGAGACGCTACCCGGCATCGGCCCGGCCAAGGCCGCGGCGATTATCGCGGAGCGGCCCTTCGGCACGGTCGAGGAGCTGGAGCGGGTGCCCGGTATTGGTCCCAAGACCCTGGAGGCTATCGCGCCGCTGGTTAAGGTTCGCGATTAGGGCTCGTTGACGGTTGCCTGAACCGGGATATCCACAGGCAAGATCTGGTCTGTCCACAGAGGAGAACGGAGGACGGCAACACCTTATTGATCCACGGAGAGACACGGAGGAACACGGAGAACGGCAACATCTTTTTGTCCGCGGAGGACGCAGAGGGACGCGGAGAACACCTTTTTTGATTTGTGGAGTCCGCGAGAGGGCGCCCACAAGGGGCGCCCCTACGGGGGATGCGGCGGGGGTGCATTTGGCACATAATTGAATGGCATTCGCCAATATCGACGTTGCCTAATTTTGCCGCGCTGGACTGGCGATGCGTTCAGGCCGTATGCGGCCGAGTCTTTAAGAGGACCTTTCGATTGGCCTTCCGTCAGCGCCGGAACGCATCTCTAGGCTTGGCGAGTATCTCGGGCGCGTAACATTGCCTTGAGCGGCCGGGGCTGAATACGCCTCTCGAACCGACCCGACTGGATGAAACTGCTCTATCTTGCCGTAGCCTATCTTGCGGGCGTAGCTGGCGGGCAACTTCTCTGGCAACAGGGATGGTTTGGCTGCGGTACCGGCGGCCATTTCTGGATCGCGGCGCTGGCTCTCATTCCGGTCTGTCTGTGGATGGATGCTCGTCACGTTCCCCGGGCGGCAGAGCCTATGGTCTGGCCGGAGGCGGCGGGTTTTGTTCCGCCGCACAGGGCCCCCTCAGCCTGGCTTGTGGGTGGGATTTTGCTGGCCGGCATTTGCGGCATCTTGCGCCTTGGTTCGCACCCTCCCCAGCCCTGTCTCGGGCCCAGCGACCTGGCTTACTACAACGGCATCGGAAACGGAAGGGACGGCGGCAGCCGGCCGGCAGCTGTAGACGGGTATGTGGCGAGCTATCCGGTTCTGAAAGAGGGCCGGCGGCGGCTGGATATTGAGGCGGCGTACCTGGAGCTGGACGGCGAGAGGATAAGGGTCGACGGGCGCCTGCGACTACAGACGGATAGCGTACACCGTTTTCGCTACGGAGAAGGCGTGCGGGTGAGTGGCGAGCTGACGGAGCCGCCGGTCTTCGAGGGTTTTGATTACCGGGCCTACCTGGCGCGCAAAGAGATTCACAGCCTGATGCGGCGGGTACGCGTCGAACCGCAGCCGGGCATGCTGCGCGGGACACTTCTGCTGCAGTTCGTCTATGGCTTGCGCGATCGCGGCGAGAGGCTGCTGAACCGCCTGCTACCGGAGCCGTATGCGGCGCTGGCAAACGGGATGCTGCTGGGCATTGAAGCCGGCATTCCTGACGAACTGTACGAGAAGTTCAACCTCACGGGCACCAGCCACGTGATTGTGATCAGCGGCAGCAATGTGGCGCTGGTGACCGGTGTGCTCATGGCGCTGGGACTCAGGTTGTTTGGCAAGCGCGGCGCGCTGTGGCCGACCTTGGGCGGCCTTGCCCTGTACACGGTCCTGGTGGGCGGAGACGCCGCGGTGATGCGGGCGGCGTTGATGGGCGGCCTGTTTGTGGTGGCAACGATACTGGGGCGGCAGAGCACGGCGCTGGTAAGCCTGGCCGCGGCCTGCTGGGCGATGACGCTGTGGAATCCGCTCATGCTGTGGGATGTGGGCTTCCAGCTCAGCAGCGCGGCCACTGTCGGACTGATCCTGATCGGGCCTGTGCTAACGGACAGCGTTACGTCACTATGGCACAGGTTGGAGAAGGGCTTGCTGCGGAAGGGGCGTGCTCCGGACAGTTCCCAGGCGGACTTTCTCATGCCCAGGTCATTTGGCGACTTGCTGCGGGACAGCCTCCTGATGACGGTCGCGGCCAGCGTAACGACTTACCCTCTTATCGTCCATTACTTTGGACGGCTCAGCTTGATCAGCCTGTTCACCAATGTGCTGATCGCGCCGGTGCAACCCTGGATCATGATATTTGGCGGCATTGGATTGATCGCGGGGCTGTCGGGCCTGGAGCAGATCGCTTACTACCTGCTATTTGTACCCTACGCCAGTCTATGGTGGACGACGATGATCGTGAAATGGCACGCGACCTTCCAAGGCGGCAGCGTGGAGGTCGCCGCGTACGGGGAAGGCGCCCTGGCTTTGACTTACGCCGCCATTCTGGGGTTGTACTGGCGAAAGCCGATGGCGGCGCAATTTAAACGCGCTACCGCTTCGCTATTTGAGAGCTTGGGGCGGATTGGGCACAAGGCTGTCCGATTTTCTACTGTGGAACACGGAGAAACCGCGGCCGGCCAGCGGTTGACACTCCTTGCGGGCGCGATGCCCACCTGGACGATCGGCATCCTGGCGATGGCGGCCGGGCTGCTGTGGTGGCTGGCCTTGACGCAGCCGGACGGACAACTCCACGTTTACTTCCTGGATGTTGGTCAGGGAGACGGGATCTTTATCCAGACGCCCAGCGGGCGCCAAGTATTGATTGACGGCGGGGATGACAGCCAGCAGCTATTTGCTGAACTGGGCGCGGTTATGCCGTTCTGGGACCGGCAGATCGATCAGGCGATCGTAACGCATCCTGACTGGGATCATATTGGCGGACAGATCGATTTGCCCAGCCGCTTCGGGCTCGGCCAGGCGATAATCAGCGAGAATGTACGCTCTCACGAGGACTCGCAGCTGTGGCTGAAGGCCCTGGAGGCGGAGAATGTGCCGGTTGTGGGATTGCAGCAGGGGGCGTGGCTGGATCTGGGCGACGGGGTGGCGCTGTGGACGCTGTGGCCACCGCGGGAGGAGTTTTTAGCGGGGCTGGAGGAGGATGACAAGAACGAACGGTCGCTGGTGCTGAAGCTGGTTTACGGCAGTTTTTCGGTGCTGTTGACGGGCGATGCCGGCCTGCCCAGCGAGGAACGTCTGTTGCGCGAGGGTCAGCCAGTCGCCGCGCATGTGCTCAAGGTCGGGCATCACGGCAGCGAGCACAGCAGCAGCCCGGCGTTTGTCGAGGCGGTCGGCCCTAGTGTGGCGATCATCCAGGTCGGCGCCGAGAACCGGTACGGTCATCCGGATCCGGAGGTGCTGGAGATACTAGACGGGCGCCTGGTATTGCGCAATGACAGGGCGGGGCGCGTCCACATCTGGAGTGACGGACGGCTGATGTGGATCGGGACGGAGAAGGGCGACGGAACCGAGTTGTTGGGATGGAGCGGCGCGGCGGGGCCGGAGTGAGCTCCCCGGCTCGGCAGCTCTTTCTCGGTCCGCCTAATCGAAGTACTTCTCAAGCGCTTCTTCGATCCAGGTACGGCAGAGGTCTGACATGGTTGTTTCCTGGGCCGCGGCCAGCTGCTTGAATTGGCGATGCGTGCTGTTGGGCAAAAGTACGACAAGGCGGCGTATCTTCTCGGGCGTTTCCTCGGGGACAGTTTCGTCCTCTGCCGACGAAACAACTGTACCATGGTCGATGTAGGATTCGACGTCTGCAGCCTGGTCGGGGTTGGGCCGTCTCAGGTTGAAGCGGGTTTCAGACATTGCGCAACTCCTTAATTAGATCGGAGATTTCATGGGCGGCCGGGCTGTTCGGTGCGTACTCCTGGATGCTCTGGGCCTGGAGCATAGACTCGGCGAAGGCCACTCGCTGTGTTATTTCGGTTTCGAGCGCCGGAAGGGGCAGCTCGAGCATGCGCATCTCTCGCCCCAGGATGGTGCCGGCGATTTTGCGGGAGATGACGAAGTAGGCGCGCAGGTCAGGACGGTATATGCGTGCCTCTTCTATCTGTCCGACGGTGCGATCGGATGCCCAGGCCGACAGTGCGGATGGTTCGATGGGGATGATGGCCAGGTCGGCGGCGATCAGGCAGGAGCGGGTGATGGCGTCGTCGCGGGGTGTACCGTCAATGACGATCCAGTCGTAGATATCCCTTTGCCGGTCTACCTCTTTGTGCAGGTTTTTGCGCGGCACGGCGAAGACGGAGAAGGGTTGATCCTCACGCAGAGAGGACCAGGCGTTGGCGGATGCCTGCTGGTCGGCGTCGATGAGAAGGACGCGTTCACCTGCCTGGGCCAGGCCGTAGGCGACGTTAAGCGACAGGGTGGTCTTGCCCGTGCCACCTTTCTGGTTGAGGAATGCCAGTACCGTCATTGCCGAATGCTCCCGGGGATGTCAATGTTATTATTGTAGCAGTTGTTGACATATATGCACATGCAGAGATGTTAACATTGATGGTGATCGTTTCAGGCTCTACTCGCAGTGAGGAGGGCCGTTCGGTTGCGATAAGTATTGTTGTGGGCTCTTGTGTTAAGTGATTGTTGGGTGTGAGGAGTTTTTTATGGGTGGAGTTTGATGGTTTTGTTGACTACGCGAAAGGGGAAGAGTTGGAGTGTAACTCCTTTTGCACTGGCCGTCTAAAGAATTTCATTGCCTACTGCCCTCGGCAATTGCATATATATTGACATATGGCAACACGCGTATATGCACATAGGAAGTCGTATGTCCTGGGCCCACGACTAAGTGCTGAGGCTGGAGGGGATAGGGCAACGCGCATGCCATGTTCAGGTTCTCTGTTATTGCTAAACACCGCGGCCGCACTCACCGCAGCCACACTCTGATCCCCAACGTCAAGGGGTCCAAATGCCAGGGTAAAGGCATGACGGCATTATGGCGGCCTTTGTGCGCGCGTAGAGCTTTTTTTTCGGGAGCGGCACCTCTGGTGGGGATCAGGAAAGTTACGGCATGTGAGGTTCGCCATATCGCAGGTGAATTTCATTCTTTTCTGGGCAGCTGACTCGGCACTTTTGAGAAGACGCGTAAGGCGTTCTCCTTTCGCAACCTCAGAGGTGAATATGCTGGCATGCTCCGCCCGTCCGATGCCCGATGAGGCAATTCAATCTGCTTGGGCAGATGCCAATTGCCTCATCGCCCGCTGGCCCCCAAGGCATCGTTGTTGAGACGACCTCGTAGTGGGGGCCGACGGAACCGTGAACTATTGGTGCTATGCTGCTTGCGCCCTCTTTGCTGTCAGCTGCGCGCGTATGCTGTCGTCCTGTGGTGTTGAAAAAAACAGCGCCGCCAGGCGCTTCCTTAGAGCCGCTGCCCGACTGAGCACGGAGTGCGAAGGAGGAATAACGCAGCGGCGAGAGCCCTTTTTTATTCCGTATAATTTCAAGTTATACGGAAAGCGCAGCGGTGCAACCGCCCGACTTTGACATGGTTGAGCCCATTGAATTGTGGTGTCGGGCGGGGGCATTCCGTATAACGACTGTTATACGGCTGAGGGGCGTGGGAGGCGGGGAGCGAGCGACCTGCCGACCCGCCCCGAAGGAAAATAAAAAAGGGCAAGTGAGGGGGTCCGGGGGACGGCGTTACGTCCCCCGGATGTGGGCCGGCATAGGGACTGGCGAACGGTTGTTTGGTCGAGGTCGACAGTGTGGTGGTAGGGCGGCCCGGAGCGTGTGAGGAACGAGCCGTGGAGGGCAGCCCGGGTCTTGTAGACTTGGAGCGTGGTCGCCGGCGCCGGCGTCTGTCTGGCTTTCTGTGGGTGTGTTGGCGCCAGCGCATGGGACGGCCGTTGGCGTGAACATGACCGACGCGGGACTGGATGCAGGTGCGGGCCCAGGGACCAGTCCGCCGGCAAGGTCGAGCGCAGCGAGGGTGCAGACGGCGGACTGGTTGGCGGGGTGAGTGAAGCGGCAGCGGGCTTGGTTGGGGAGCCTAGTTTGGGTGTATGGGAAGGCCGGCCGGGGCGCTCGGCGCGTAGCAGCTGCACTTGGTTGGCGCCTACGGGAAGGATTGACAGCGCAGCGCGATGTGGTGCCGGCGCAGAGACAGGCCGGCAGACACCCGCACAGACAGCGCTAAGCGTATGCGCTTCACAATCACGGTCGCGAGAGCATGGCCGGTGCAGAAACTCCTCCGGCGCACGCGGCGACCGCTGATCGCGCCTGGCGTTGGCCTACGGATTGGACAGGGCGGCCCGGAGCGTGCGAGGAACGAGCCGTGGAGGGCCGGCCAGGTCTTGTGCGCTTGAGGTGTTGGCGCCGGCGCCGGCATCTGTTTGGCTTTCTGTGGGTATGTTGGCGCCGGCGCATGGGACGGCCGTTGGCGTGAACATGGCCGGGCCCGATGCGGTATATACCACCTGCGCGCAAGGCGACATGACCGGCTAAAAACGCATATGCATGCGTGAGTGCATGAACATAGTCAGCGCGAGACCGAATGCGGGGGCAGGGGCAGGTCCGCCGGCAAGGTCGAGCGCAGCGAGGGTGCAGACGGGGGACCGATTGGCGGGGTGCACGGCACGCGATGGTTGGCCCGGGTCGGTCGGCGCCGCCGGGAAAGATTGACAGGGCAGGGCGATGTGGCGCCGGCGCAGAGGACAGGCCGGAAGACAACCACGCAGACAGTGCCAAGCGTATGCGCTTCACAATCACGGTGGCGAGAGCATGGCCGGCACATGAACTCTTCCGGCGCATGCCGCGATTGCTGGCGTCGCGCCTGGCGTTGGCCTACGGATTGGGCAGGGCGGCCCGGAGCGTGCGAGGAACGAGCCGTGGAGGGCCGCCCGGGGTGCGCAGTGATCGCCGGCTAAGCTCGCGGCCGGCAAAAGCGTTCTGATGGCTCCAACCAGGGATCTGCTAGGTCTTATAGTACCTGAACCTCTGAAGAAACCGCTTAGAACACTTCCTGTGGCGTTTTAGGATCGGCTATTGCGTCGAAAATGCTGATTTTGTCGGCTTTGGGCCTGTTTGGGCAGGATCCGGCTCTAGGTCCTAGAGGCCGACGCTTTTCGTCCACGTGGGGCGCGCAGCTGCACGGTGGGCCGGCTTGGTTGTCCCTGCGGCATCTGGTGGTGGGCCCAGCCTCGTTATGCGGTTGCCGGCTAGGCGTCGTTGAAACGCCGCGGCGAATCGCGCCGGAAATTCGCCCGGAGGCGCTCTGAGCGTGTTTGCCGGCCGGCGCCGATTGCGAAAGGGGGGATGGAGTCGATTTTGCGCCGGCGCATCACCGGAAGTAACGCCTACCGGTACGATCACTGGCACACCACAGGACCTGTCCCGAGCACATGGCAGGCACACACACCCGCACCGACAGCGACAAGCGTATGCACGATGCAAGCACGGGACACAGCCAGCGCCAGGCGCAGCGGACAGCACAGAACGCGTGACCGGCGGCATATTACGCGGCGTGGTGGTAGGCGGGATGGGCGGAAAGGCGGTTGCCGAGGTCGAGCGAAGCGAGGGTGAGGCAACCGGCCTGGAGGGGGAGCGGAGCGCGGCGGGAGGGGCTGCGG
>VXOE01000380.1 GCA_009840225.1 Caldilineaceae bacterium SB0662_bin_25
GGGCGCCCCCCCCCCCCCCCCTTTGGGGGGGGCCCCCCCCCCCCCCCACGCCCCCCCTAACGTGCCTGGTCGACCGGGTGCCGATATTAGTGACAGGTGCCTAATCGACCGTGTCTGGCCAGACCACGTCCCGCCAGTCCCATCAAATCCCCGTAGGCGCCGGCCTTGTGCCTGCCCTTTGCCCCGCTAAGAGCCTGACCACAGTAGCCCAACTGCCGCCGCGCATTCCCCACCCGACCCCTTTCTCCCCAAATCCATAATGCACCCCGCCCTCACGGGTGAGTTGATATCAAGGCGCACAGGTCCTAAAATAGGTTGCCTGGGAATTTCCGTGAAGACGCAGGGTGCCCTGCTGACAGTCGGGTCGGCAGATATCACCAGATAGAGGAGATATATCATGACCACGAATGAATGGGTGGATGTGGAGGCGATGCAGCGAGGACTTGAACTGTATCATGATGTATCGTTGCTCGGCCGCCTTCGAGGCATTTCGCATCCCGACGATCAGTTCGGAGCGGAGGTTAAGGGCTGCCGGCGTTGTGAACAGAAAAGGACGGATTCTGCCCCTGACTACGATCCCGAACGGCACAAATATCCTGTTCCCAATCCCGAATTATGGGAAGAAGATTCCGATCCCTGGAAAGATGATCCCGAACTGGCGCGTTTGCGATCGGCCATAGACGCCCGCTACGCGGCTCTATTTGTAAAGCCCGATGGCTCGCTCTTGCCGGTGGACGAATGTTACCCGCCGGACGACAATTGGGCGACCGGCTCATTCGGATTTTGCGATCCGTGTCGGTCTGAATGGGACGAAATGGAGCGCTACTGGGCTGACCCCGCTGTGCTGGCCAGCCTGTGGCTGGAGGCGACTCTGCGTCTGGAGTACTTACTCGGTATGAGCGACCACCAGGTATGGGGAGACTCTCGTGTGGGCAGTGAGCGGCGCGAAAGGCTGGAGCGATTGATTCAGCTCGCTCACAGCGGCGAAACGCTGGCGGAACTGTGGAGGCGTGAGAAACGGGAGCGCGCCCGGAAACCAAGACAGCGGAACTGAACCGAGGCCGGCACGTGGCCGGCCCATATCCACGTAGTCTGCGAAGATCAGCCGGAATACCCTTCCACCCGGCTCAAGACGCCCGACATGCCACTTGACCAGCGTGTCGACAGGATTCCTCTCTCCGATTACAGAACGCAAATGCTCTATCAAGACTTCCTGACGCTGGCCGGCATCCCCGCGGAAGCGTCCAACTACCGGCCGGGTAATCGGTCGGCGTTGGAGTGGGTGGCTGGCCAGAATCAGGCGAAAACAGACACAGCGGGATTGTGAACGAACCGAATCTGGCGGACGATAAGCAGTACAATATGTGCTCGCTTGACGGCTTTCCAACACCTCGGACGGTATCTTCTGTCTCGATGCTTTGCGTCAGGCGCTCAGCAGAGGTGGGCCCAAGATCTTCACCACCGACCGGGGGCACAGTTCACGGCTGATGCCTTCACTGCTTGCTCGCAGACAACATTAAAGTCAGCATGGACGCCCGAGGCCGCGCCCTGGACAACGTCTTCTGCGAACGTCTATTGCCCAGCGTCAAATGTGAGAACATCTATCTCAACCATTATGCCACCCTGCGTCAGCTGCACACTGGCTTGAACGCCTACTTCGATTTCTACAACCACGAAAGACTACACCAAAGTCTCAACTACCGCACGCCGGCTGAAGAGCACTTCGTGCTCTGATGGCGGCAGACCGCCCGTTGCCGATCAGAGCCGGCCCTATTCGCCTAGATGCACCTTAGTTTTTCCCATTCCGTGGTCTAGCGACTGGGGCCAACCATACTCTTCCTTGCCTTGGAAACGGGGCGTACATCGTCAACAGGACAGAGACCGGCCTGCTGAGCTCGCGTCATTTGATGACTCATTCTTGGTAGACGTTTAGAACTGTCTTCATATCCAGCCAGTGCCTCTCCACAAACCGGACGCTTGTTTCCCATTCTCCCAGCGTCACTGGCACTTCGGATTTTTCCATATTCTGCAGAGCATGATGCAGCTTGGCCTCTTGTTCTTCGTCTCGCTTCACAAATTCCTGATACATTGCCGCGCATAGTGGACAGAGCGCCAGGAACGGTACTTCGTGCTCTTCGTCGAAGTACTTCGACGAAAGGGCTTCTACCGCCTCAAAGTAATGCTCACCATCACGCTTTCTGAACGGCATCTCGTCCTTGCATATCTGACATATCATCTGGTCAGAATCATTCTTGTATAGATTTCTAAGCCAAGTACAGGGGTCAATACTTGGCCGTGAAGTCCTTACGCTTCTTAATCTCTTCTCATATTTTTTCTGAGGAGCATTGGCGTATTGTTCAGCAAGTTGCTTTCGCCTGCGTTCGGGATTCTGAGATGTTTTCTCTGGAAATTCAGGCTTCTGCTTCTCAGCCTTCCATCTTGCAATAAACTCAGGGTCTTCTCTCGATATCTTCGCCATTTCTTCAGCTTCCTCAACCGAAGAGAACCCAATCCCTTTGACAACGTCATTCTTTGATCGGTACTCTTCAGTTGCTTGTTGTTCTCTACGGCGCTCTGCCTCCTCTCGCTCTCGCTTACTCTTACCGAACTCAATAGCTTTCAGCCAACTTGATTGGTGTTCATACGAAAAGCCTCTTGGGAGCAGTTCCACTTCGGCCTCAGAAGGCTTGACGAAATAAACAGTATCCTGACCACCTTGCGTTTGAGGCACCCAGTTGTTATGTCTTAACTTATCGACAAGTATGGAATTGTCAGAACTGGGATAATACCAGCTGTTGGAACGATATTTGGCTATCAAACAGCATTCGGGCATTTCGTTCATTGTATTCCAGATCAGTCTAGACTTGGTCAAGTCAGGTTCGGCCAATAGTGTATCGAACTCCGGTATATCGTAGTCCTCATTTATTCCATACCTTTCAGACCACCCGCCAGTATCCTGTCTAGCCATAGACAACCATTTTTCATGTGGAATCTCTTGCTTTTTTGGAGTCAGTTTCGACTGTGCTCCTAAAGCCTTCGCAAACTTCCCTATCCTCTCTGGCTCAATGCCAGACTCCTTATACTCAGAAGAGAGTACCCATTTGTGGCTTGTCTCTTCTCTTAGAGCCTCATAATAGGTGGTCAGACCGGTTGCCAGATATGGTGAGTCAAGAAAGACGCTTTGGTGGGAACCCCACCAATTCTTGTTGTCCAGTGTCTTATCAATTCTGAAGATAGGGTAATCTTTGAACAACGACAGTTTGTCCGGCTCATCCTCTGCAAAAGCAAGGAATCTTTCCATATCTTCCACGCGAGGCTGAAATGGTTCTGTATATCGTTGCTTCAAGACTGCCCTGACCCATTCGGCTGGTCCGACTTCACTAACTCCGATACCTTCAAGGAAGGCACGGGCCTTCTCTTGTTGATTCCTACTTCTTCCAGATGAATAGACATCTTTGGAAACACGAGGCAAAGCATCCAGGTATTCCACATCTTCGTCGAATACAATCTGGCTTGCAATCTCAGTAGCGGTAGTAGCACTAGTTGTATTTTCATTCAAATCGTCGCTTGAAAAGAAGCACTCTTGACCGATTCTGTAAGTCTCATCGTTACAGCGAACGATACGAAGGTTGAGCAGGATGTGCTTGTGAACGGAAAGGGAATCGCCAAGCAACGAATAGAGGTCTTGGTGCCACCCGTTCGATTTTCCCTTCATCCACTCCGTTACCGTATCGGTTTTGGTCTTAAGCACCTCCATGAAATCGCTGATGGTCCACTCAGTAACATCCAGCATATTCTGGAAATCACGGACTCTCTCGTTTCGGTATTGGGCTTTGGTAGCTTGGACGAACTCACCTCTTTCATTTCGCCGCTGGCTTGATTGAGGCAATGCAATCCAGAGCTGCAGAGCACAGTTTCTACCGAGAATAGTTGCCAGATCGCTGTCGGATATGAGATTGGACAGTCTTCCCGTATCTCTGAAAATGCCATTGGCGGCAGAATGGCCCCCCTGTTTCATAGGGGTCAGTTTCTCATTTTGGAATGCTTCAACCAGCCTGTCCATGATTGGCCTATAGAATGGAGGAAGGTTGTCCTTGGCGTTGGGCAATACAGCCAGAAAGCCTACGTTCAATAACCCTTGCTCTCGAATAATGGTCATGGATTCGGCGACAAGCGCAGCAAGTTGAACGCGCAAACTGTCATTGGCTTCACATTCGCGTACACTATCGCGGGCAACGGTCGAGGCGAAAGGAGCATGCAAATGAAACCGTAAATTGGATGTTTCCTTCTCAGCAGGAAAGTAGATGCAAACCTGGCCATTTTTCACTGGCTTGACTTGCCATTCTTCCTTCTGGGTCTTCTCCAGACCGAAAGCAATGGCAATTCGACAACGTTTAAGATTTCCGTCTTCATCGGTTACATCTACCTCTTTCTCAAAGAGGAGGTAAGGCACAGAAACAGGCTCCGACTTTTCGGGATGCTGGACAAGAATCTCAATTCGGTTCCTACCCGTTTTTCGTCGTTCAAGGAAGCCCTGCGTTGAATCGGGCAGCAGATATTCTATCTTTCGAATGTTTCCGAGAAAGAGCAGCGTGCTTTCATCCAGCTGTCGAAGGTTCTTTTCTATTTCGGCATAGGCTGTCTTTGGAGGCTTGCGGGGATTGTCAAAGGGGAATGAGAAGCGAGTTCCTTTTTCGCCAATGGTGCGGGGGGGCAATCCCTCTGTGTCGGGTACGAAAAGGTCACGGATGCGGAAGTGGAATGCACCAGAGCTAATTTCCGGCGTGGCAGTATAGGCGAACACGGCTTTGAATCCAACGCCAAACTTTCCGATGTTGGTTGGTTCATCTTTCTTTGTGCTGATGCCGAGTCCTGTTATGGCCTCTACATCTTCAATGGAGAAGAGACTGTCCCCATCATGTTCAAATTCGACCCTTTTCTCTTGGAGGACAAAACGAACTTCTTCCGCTTGAGCGTCTTCAGCATTCTGAAGAAGCTCATAGATGAAGTGGGCATTGTCGGGGTACAGGTCCGTCAGCAATCTCCCGATACCTTCTTCAAAGCCATTCTCACGGCTCGCCTCGACCAAATTCAAACGCTTTTGTTTCAGTTCTTCCAGGTTCACTGTACTTCCTCTACGAACAAGACCCCGTATGCCACGGGTTCATGGACAACGTCCGCTCTCTCGATAGCCATATCCAACTCCTCGATGCGTCTGGCGTAGTCGGCCTCTGCACTTTCGATTTGCGATAGACGCATCCTTTGTATTTTCTCATCCTTTGCCTGTTCAAGCTGCTCATTTAGAAGCCCCAGGCGTGCCTTATGACTAGATGACAGACTTTCTCTGCGGAACGCGGCCAACTCTTGCGTCTGTTGTTGATGCTCTGCGCGTGCTGCAGACCATAGTTGATAATGTTGCGTCTCCAGTTCGTCCCAAACAGGAGGCGTGCTGTCGCCCTGCTCATCTGGCGCGACATCCACCGCTTTCTCGAGGAGACGGTCAAGATGTGGCGTTACAGCGTCCGACGAGGCGATTGGCTTGAGCGCCAGGTCCTCTCTGATGCCGTGGAATTGCCACTGGTAGATGACAAATTCGTAACGGCCTGCAGGTACCTCGTTGGCCCGCACCTTCAACTTGGCAACCGCTTTCCGATCCATATCTGACAGCAGTGCTGCCGCCGCCTGTTTCACCAGAGGATGCAACGGCATGACGAAAGCAGCTTCGGGATGTTCTGTGGCGCAGTCCGACTCAAAGGTTATGGACAGATGTTGATCCGCGCCTTTCAGCCAGTTCTCCCACTCCCGATAGGCTATCGCATTTTGGCGGGGAAGATTTTGAAAATCCCGCAAGAGGATAGTACGCGCGTCCTGTGAGAGACGTAGGGTCTTCAGGTGCCTTTCTCCCAGGATGAACTCTTGATTTCGGCCGCACGCCTGCTGTAAATAGAGCGCGACGAGCCTGTGTATGGATTCCGAAGTCAACCAGAAGCTGGAGGCGTCTTCAATATCCCTCTTCATCCGGTCTTCAGGCAGGCGGATGCCGAAGAGCTCCATCTGTTTCTGTTCCAGCGCTACCTGTTCTTGTACCAGGCGAATCTTGTTATCTGCCAACTGCTGCAACTTATCTCTTCGATCCTCTTCGTTCAGAGTATAATTTTCAGCGATATTCCTGATTTCCCTGGTGATGTCCCCAAGGATCTCTTCACTGCCACCAAGAGCACTCTCGAACACACCAATGCGCTTAAGGCAGCGTTCGTAAATGTCGGCGTCAACTGTACCCGGTGTAATCAGATTAACAATAGCGACACTTTCACTCCTCTGGCCCACCCTGTCAATACGACCGATTCGTTGCTCGACACGCATCGGGTTCCACGGCAGGTCATAGTTCACAATGCAGTCGCAGAACTGGTAATCCAACCCTTCACAACCGATTTCCGAAAACAGCAGAATATCGAGAGTGTTGCTGTCTTCCCGCGGCATCGCGAAACGATTGCGATGCGCAAGGCGCTCTTCATCGGGCGTCCCGCCGTGGAGCATTCCCACTCGCAGCCCATCTGCCGCGAGACGTTCGTACAGATAGTGCAGTGTATGGCGAAAACTGCTGAACAGCATCACCTTGTTGTTGGGCAGGTTCTGCTTGTCTCGGATGATATCGTGAAGGCGTTCATACTTCGGATCGGAAGGGTCGAGCGCGCGCGCTTGCTCGAGAACGGCCCGAATCTTCAGTTGGATGGAGTCGACGGCATCACTCCGTAGAACCGGCGCCGTATTGTCGGCTTCGGTCCATTCCAATTCGTCAATGTGCCGGTTTAGGATGTCTTCGAGAAATGGCGCAAGCCCAAAGAGGCAGCTTGCAGCCTGGCGTCTGATCGTCGTCATCATAAAATTAACGCTGATATCACTGTGAAGCTGGCTGAAAATCTCCGCCTGTACCTGGAGCAAAGCGTCGTGAAGTCGCTTCTGGTCCCCTGTGAATTCAACGGCTACGGTCTCCGGTTTGCGTATGGTGAACTCACCGATATCGCGACGCCGCGTGCGGTTGATAATGCCCGAGAACGTATGCAGGGCCTCTATGTCCGTGATGAGTTGAATTCTTTCGTCTTCGGCACTGCTCTCAGCAGCGGATGCGCTCCAAGTCGGGGGAGCTTCTTTTAGTATCTTCTGGGCGGCAACACTGGATTCGGCATTCTGCTGATTTGACTGGCCCAAAGCTAAGACACGTCCTCTGATTCGGTTGAACTCAGGACTGTGACTGAGGATCGCCCGTCCCCAGTCAGTGGAAGCCGCCTTGTCAAGGGCTTCGGACGCGCGCTCTGACCAGTCCGGCTCCTGGACGCGAGCGTGGTTCACCGCTTGGTTGATAAACGGGTTTGGCTCTGCCATATGTTCGAAACTTTCCTGATCCAGGATAAGGTCGGGACGAAGCGTGTTCAGCAGAACAAACAGGTCATGGCTGCCAAGTTGAATCGGGGTAGCGGTCAGGAACACCGCCGCTTCTGCATGATCGCAGAAGAACCGCACGGCCCTGTGGGCATAGGTCTCTTGATTTCGAATATGATGCGCTTCATCCACGATCACGAGGTCGAAACGCGGAGGCGGATCCAAATCCAAAAGACCCTTTCTGGGTCTTCGCTTGCCCTCAGTTCCCGAACCATAAAGGAGTGCGTCGTCAAATAGCGAATACGGGAGTATGACTTTCTGATGCTGGTCGGGCCACTCGCCTTCCAAGTCCAACTCGTTGATACAGTATCTCAGCGTGGGCCCGTTAAGAGGGATGAAACGCTCCTCAAACCGTTTCATCTCGCTCTCCCACTTGCGCTCGGTCACCAATGGACGGGGACATATGATGAGGACGGACCTGATATCCCTCCTGGCCTGTAGTTCCCGGAGGATCAAACCAGCCTCGATGGTCTTGCCGACGCCGACGCCATCCGCGATCAACAGCCTAGGGCGGTCCGACCGAATAAAACGCAGGACAGGGCGGAACTGATAGGGTATGAAATCTACGCGTGCCGCGTTAAGCGAATACAACGTCGACAGGCTGGGATGCCGGATCTGGAGGGCAGTCAGATAGGCGTGAAACTGGTCAAGCGCAAGAAACTGAACTTCATCACGTTGCGCTTCAACCTTCAATTGAGAGGCGTAATACGACTGGATGGTTCCCCCTGCAAATACCTTGACCCGGTTCTCGGGCTGGCCCGGCAACACTTCGATGACCACGCCTTTCATGGTGGGATCGGACTTCAAGATCACAATCTGACCTGGCGAAAACTCAGGGAAATGTTCTTCGATCTCAAGGGGGTGCTCGCTTTCCTCGAGCGTAATCTGATCCGGAGATAAACCAACCGATTCGTAGGTGCGTCCGTCAAGGTCGCTGAACTCAACTTCAAACGCATTGCCGTTTGCAAGAATCTCTACGACTGTACCGACCTGCCCTCGCTGGAGATTGTATTCGGGGATATCGCCTGTCAAGGCAACTACATCGAGTAATCTGATATTCATGTGCTCTCACCTCCTACATTCGGCAGCGGAAAGCAAGATGTCAATCTCGGTGCATCGGAATTGTGTTCTATAATCCAAGCACTTCGCACAGTCGCCCGTCTTCCATGCCAGACAAGCTCGAAGTCCACATTGTAGCGTTGACCAAACGCGTCACGTCGTCCCAACTGTGCATCGTGTGTCCTTACCGCTTCCAACAAGACACTGCGTAACTCTTGTGCATCTTCAGCGGTTATGCCAAGCATAGCGATAAATAGGCGAGCTTTGTGTTTCCCACGTGCATGCGTCGAATTCAGGCAGTAATCACGCAGTTTGCGAATGTCCACGGTGGCATGTTCGGCCTCTGGGACTTTCATCAAATCACCGAACAATTTGCGGAGTGCTTCACCGCGTGAAACGCCTTGTCGGAGTATCCCGGTTCGCTTCCTGTTGAAACCCGCTCTGAACGATTACGATCTGATTCCAGCCATGTCTTCGCTTGCCTTCTCATTAAGAAATTGTTCCTTTGATCTCTTTCCCCTTGTCGCCAGAATCTCCAGACTCCTAGACAGATAAATGCAGGCAGCAGAGCCATATCTTTGACAAGGACACGTAGAGATGGCCTTTTGGCTTGCCAAGTGTAGGTGATAACGCCTACGAATTGCAAGGTATCCCAAGTCCCCCAAGCGATTTGCGGCGTTCTACGGGCTTTCTGTACGGTCGAATTTACCTTATCCCCCCGAAAACAGGCCAGACAATCCCTTTTCAACCAATATCACGATTTCGGCTGCCGCGGTCAGCCACTTCCGGTGCCGTGCGCCTGACGGCGTTCATTGTGTCCCTCCTTGTCTGGCGCGCAGGTAGTCCATCACTAAAGCCCAGGTCCGGTTATTTCCATTTGCAGGATCCTCACATAGCGCTTCAATCTTAAGATGTAATCGCCACCCCCCCAATCCATTTCCCGCATTTACACAGCGCCGGATCACGGTTACAATAAAAACGCAAACAACCCGCACAACCGCCAAGCCGCGCCCTGCGAAGAGGAACAGGATTGATCGAAGAACAAAAAACTACAACCGAGGAGCCAGACGCAGCCAAAGACGAAGAGGAAAGCCCGGCCGGCGACGATCACGAAAAGGAAAAACCCCCGCGCCCTACCTATCTCTTCCTGATTCGCCACGGCGAAAACGCATGGACCGAACGCGGCGCGCTCGCCGGCCGCACACCCAGCGTCCCTCTGAACGAAAAGGGAAAGGAGCAGGCCCAACAGGTTGCCGAGCGTCTCAAGGACCAGCCCATCACCGCCGTCTACTCAAGCCCGCTCCTGCGCTGTTTGCAGACGGCCCAACCCCTGGCCGCCGCGTTGGACCTGCCCGTCACCGTCGAGCCGGGCATCCTGGAGGTCGATTACGGCGAATGGCGCGGCGGCGAATTGAAGGAGTTGGGCAAGCGGCCGGAATGGAGACTGGTTCAGGTCTTCCCGGGTGGCTTCCGTTTCCCTGGCGGCGAAACGCTGCGAGAGGTGCAGAACCGTGTCATCACAACCCTGGAGCGCATCCGCACACAGCACCCGGGCGAGGTCATCGCCCTCTTCGCCCACGGCGACGTCCTGCGCACCAGCATGGCCTACTATCTCGGCACGCCGCTCGACCTCTTCCAGCGTATCCAGATCAGCACCGCATCGATCAGCCTCGTCGCCTTCCATCGTTTTGGACCAAGCATCCTGGCCATGAATGACAGCGGCGGTTTCCCTGTGATAAAGTTAGAAAGAGAAGACTGAGTCCAATCTGACGCGAACGGGTCCCTTCAGCTGCACCATGGGACTACCGCCATCCCGCTGGCACATGCCGTAAACACCAGCCACTGCACCCGTTACCGATCACCGGCCACCGGCATATGGAATCACAGTTTACCTTCGACTTCAATCCAGTTAGCGCTATCGTCGCCGACGCCGTCGGACGCCCCGGTAAGCGTACCTTCTTTCTGCAGGCCCGCCAGGGCGCCGACATGGCCACCCTCATCATGGAGAAAGAGCAGGTGGCCGCCCTCGCAACCTCCATTCTGCAACTGCTGGAGGAGCTCGAAAAGGAACGCGCCGACCTGCCGGTCGTCGAGGAAGAGACCGCCGCCCCCAGTCTGCGCGAACCGCTCGAGCCGGCCTTTCGCGTCGGACAGCTCGGGCTGGGGTACGATGAACGGCAGGACCTCATGGTCCTGATCGCACAGGCCGTACCCGACCCCGCCGCAGGCGAGCCGGACCCGCCGCCCGGTCCGCCCAGTCCCGAATCGGTCGAAGACCACGGCGACGATCCCAAGGCCCGCTTCTATGCAACGCGCGCACAGATGCGCTCCTTGAGCGAACATGCCCTGCAGGTCGTCGCCGCCGGCCGCCCGGACTGCCCCCTGTGTGGGCGCGTCATCGAGCCCGAAGGGCACTTCTGCCCGCGCACCAACGGCCACGCATTTCCGCTGTCTATTTGACTTGCGCCGTTTAACTTGCACCGTAACCGATCTGCACTGTAACTCTGCCGCACGCCCTGCCGCGCCGCACAGAGCGCCGGCACCAACTGTACTACCGGTAGCATCCAGCCTGCCGCCACAATGGACAACGAGAAGACGGTCGAACAGCGTGTGCACAGTCATGACAACAGCCGCGACATGGATGGCGGCCCGGCCGCGACCGCCGACCGAGAGATACTGAGCGCGCTGGCAGAAGGCAGAATTGAAGAAAAAGGTCTCCTGCCCTACAGCTCCAACTACGCCTTTCTGGCTACCGTACATCACCATCAGCACGAGATCCCCGCCGTCTACAAACCCCGCCGCGGCGAAAATCCGCTCTGGGATTTCCCGACCGGCACCCTCTGCCAGCGCGAGACCGCCGCCTTCGTCGTCAGCGAAGCCCTCGGTTGGCGCCTCGTACCGCCTACCGTCCTGCGCGACGGACCGCGCGGGCCCGGCAGCATCCAGTTCTTCATCGAGTGTGATCCCGACATACACTACTTTAATATGCGCGAGGACGCCCGCTATGCCCCCGCCTTGCGCCGCCTCACTCTCTTCGACTACCTCATCAACAACGCCGACCGCAAGGCCGGCCACTGCCTCTATGGACATCACCGCCGGTTTTCTGTCGAAGGCGGGTGGGGGAAACCGGCGCACGCCCACATGTGGGCCATCGACCACGGCATCTGCTTCCATCATCAATACAAGCTGCGCACCGTTATCTGGGAGTTTGCCGGCGAAACCATCGAGGAAGGCCTGCTCGCCGACCTGGCGTCGCTTCAGCAGCTCGTCGACACCGGCCCCGTGCACCGCACGCTCGGCCTGCTTCTCAGCCCTCCCGAACTGGACGCCCTGCGCCGCCGCATCCGCGAGCTGCTCTCTTCCCGCCACTACCCATCGCCGCCCGTTCACCAGCGAAACTATCCCTGGCCGCCCATATAACCGTGCAGCGGCCGGTTACCCTATTACCAGTGGCCAGCGAAGCCCACGAGCCACTGACCACTGACCAACGGTCACTGGACACAAAATATGAAAGCCGTAGTCATGGCCGGCGGCGAAGGCTCCCGCCTGCGTCCCCTGACGATTGGGCGTCCCAAGCCGATGGTCCCCCTTGTCGACAAGCCGGTCCTCGGTCATATCCTTGAGTTGCTCAAGTACCACGGCATTACCGAGATCGTCATCACGCTCCAGTATCTGCCATCCGTGATCCAGGACTTCTACGGTGACGGCAGCACCCTCGGTCTCAATATCACCTATGTCGTCGAGGAGATGCCGCTCGGCACCGCCGGCGGTGTCAAAAACGCCGCCGCCCATCTCAACGACACCTTCCTTGTCATCAGCGGCGACGCCCTCACCGACTTCAACCTCCAGGCCGCCGTCCAACACCATCTCACCATCGGCGCTCTCGCCACCATCGCCGTCTATCCCGTTCCCAACCCTCTCGAATACGGCACAGTCGTCAGCGATGAAAACGGCCGCATCACCCAGTTCCTCGAAAAACCGGACTGGAGCGCCGTCCGCTCGGACCGGGTCAACACCGGCATCTACGTGCTTGAACCGGCCGTCCTGGACTTCATCCCCGACGGTACCGCCTACGACTTTTCCTCCGAGCTCTTCCCCGCTCTCCTGCAAGGCGGAGAGCGGCTGCAGGCCTACGTGGCCGAGGGCTACTGGTGTGACGTCGGCACCATAGGCGAATACATGCGCGCCAGCGCCGACCTTATCAGCGGTAAAGTCTGGCTGCCCCAGCCCATGGGCGAAACAGTGCCGGCCGCCGCCTTTCCCCCGTCCGGTCCTGACGCCGGCGGCGGAGCTGCAACCCTGATCGAGGGCACGCGCCCGCGCGGCGACCTCATCCTGGGCGCCGATGTCGAGATTGCCGCCGACGCACGCATTATCGGGCCGGTCTATCTCGGCAACGCTGTCAAGGTCAAGGAGGGCGTGACCATCCAGGGGCCGTGCGTGGTCCGCGACTACACCATCGTCGACCGCTATAGCCGTCTGGAGAACTGCGTCGTCTGGCGCAACACCTACATTGGGGAGACCTGCGAGCTGTTGGGCGCGATCGTCTGCCGCCAGTGCAGTCTCAAGAGCGGCACCATCGCCTATGAGGACGTCGTCATCGGCGACAACTGTGTGCTGGACGAGAACTGTGTCGTCCATCCCGACGTGAAACTGTGGCCGAACAAGCGCATCGAGCCGGGCGCCGTCGTGCGCGAGAGCATCATCTGGGGCAGCCGCGGCCGCCGTTCTCTCTTCGGCGGAGCCGGCGTCAGCGGCGTTGTCAATGTCGACATTACGCCCGAATTCGCCGCCAAGCTCGGCAGCAGCCTCGGCGCCACTCTCCCGCGCGGCAGCTACGTCGTCATCAACCGCGACTCACACCGCAGCTCCCGCATGCTCATTCGCGCCCTCATGAGCGGCCTGTCCAGCGCCGGCGTCGACGTCTGGGATCTCGGCGAGGTGCCTGTCCCCGTCGCCCGTCATTTCATCCGCACGCACGCCTCCGCCGCCGCCGGCGTACACGTCCGCCTCAGCCCCCTCGACCAGCGCGTCGTCGACATCCGTTTCATGAACGGCCAGGGCCTCGATCAGAGCCGGGCCTCCGAACGCTCCGTCGAACGCAGCTTCTCCCGCGAAGATTTCCGCCGCGCCTTTCTCGATGAAGTCGGTCAGATCGACTATCCTGCCGACCCCACCGAAGGCTATATCGAAAGCTTTCTCGCCTCTGTCGACCAGGACCGCATCCGCGCCACCGCCCCCCACGTCAATCCTCAGATCGTCGTCGACACCTCCCACGGCCTCTGCGGCGATACGCTGTCCACCATTCTCAACCTTCTCGAAGTCGACTATCTGCCCCTGAATGGACCGATGATGGGCGCGCTGCGCGATCAGTTCCGCCATCAACTTCAGCACATGGCCAAAATCATGGGCGTCCTCACCGCCGGTGTCGGCGTAAAACTCGACGTGGACGGCGAAAGGGTCTTCCTTATCGATGAAAAAGGGGTCGTGCTCGACGATCTGACCGCGGCGCTACTCCTGTTGGAACTGGCCATGTACGCCAATCCCGGCGCAAAGGTCGCCCTGCCCGCCGTGTTGCCGCGTGCCTTCGAGACCGTCGTGGACCGCTACGGCGGTCACATCGTTTCTACACAGAACGATCTGCGCGACCTGATGCGGGCCGCGGACGAGGATGTGCTCTTCGCCACCGATGGGGCGGGCCACTTCATCTTCCCCGATCTGCAGCCGGTTTCCGACGGGCTGCTGGCGACCGTGCGCCTGCTCGAATATCTTGGCCCGCGTCAGGCGGCGGTCAGCGAAATCGTCGCCGGCCTGCCCCATTTCTTTATGGCCCACCACCGCGTCGATTGCCCCTGGGAAACCAAGGGAACCGTCATGCGCCTCCTCAATCAGAGCTATCAGGGGGACGGCGTCGTCACGATCGACGGCCTCAAGATCCACTTCGGCGCCGAGGAGTGGGTCCACATCGGCCCCAACCCCGAACAGCCCCTCTTCGAAATACGCGCCGAAGCCGCCGACCCGGAACGGGCCACCGCCCTGGTCAAGGAGCACGGTGATCAGCTCCTGCAATGGATTGTAGCCACTGATATCTGAAACGCCGGCGCCGGCCGCAGAGGAAGCGGGCGGCACGCACCCTATTCGTCCTGCCTCAGTCCCGGGACGAACGCGTAATACAAATAGGGGCCGGCGCTTGCACTGCCGCTGGGTACACTGCCGCTGGGCGCACTGCCGCTGAGCGAACCGTCGCCGGATGCACTGCCGCTCGTTGAACCATTGTCGGATGAACCGTTGTCGGATGAGCTGCCGTCCGATGAACTGCCGCTGCGTACCCAGACGCGCAGCCGCTGGCTGCTCGAATAGTTGCCGGCATTGTCCTTGGCCCAGTAGCGCACATTGTGAACGCCGTCCTCCGCGATGGTGAACGGCTCGCTGTACAGTACGACCGGCCCGTCGTTGAGGACATAGGCCATACCCCAGACGCCGCTGGTGGCGTCTTCGGCCGCCAGGGTGACTTGAACAGTCCCGCTGAACAGCCCGCGCGCACTCACCGAGGGCGTAGCCGAAGAATCCTGCTGTCCGGTGCTGCTGTCGCCGTCCCCTTCGTTCGTGGTGTCCGATGTCAACTGCACGGCCTGGGCTTCAACAGTCGGCGCCGTCCGGTCGATGCGCAGCTCGCCGGCACTGCTTTCCCCCTGCAACCCCGATCGATCTTTCGCCCGAAAGCGCACAGTATAGGTGCCGTCGGCAAGGTCGGCCAGCGACGCTGACAGCTTCTGCGCGGCCAGGGGATCGTTGGGCAGGCTGAAAACCGCGGACTTCTCCTCGTCGCCCAGCAGCAACCGCCCGCTGGTTGAGTCCAACCCGCTGCTGAAGTCCTGCACAGGCACCGATATCAGGACCGGCAGTCTTGTCCACCAGCCCTCCACGTGCTCGATATCGCCGAACACAGGCGGCTGTTCGCTGCCAAACTCGATCTGCTTGGTGACGACCGGGCTGGCATTTCTGGCGCTGTCGAACGCGATCGCCGAAACAGTCGATACGCCGCTGTTGGGTAGCGCCCAATCGATCTTCCTCTTCGACGATATGTTCTGCAGCTGCCACAGCTGCACCCGGTCCAGGGCCAGGTCCACGTCTCCGAACCACTTCACCCGGAACTCGATCCCTTCAATCGGGTTGAAAGGATGAAAATCGACCGGGATCTCGACGTATTCGTCCGCATCCGTGAAATCGCTCGCCCAGATGTCGCGCAAGCCCAGGATCACGGTTCCGCCCTTGTCGGTCACATCCAGATGGGCGATCGGCTGGTCCGGCAGCACGCTGTCGTCATCGTCGTCGTCAGGTTCACCGCGCCGCATCCGGAAAAGGACGCGATAGGTGGCGTCGTGGGGAATGCCGGTTGCGTATGGCCCGTACCACCAGCCCAGTTCGTGGTCGTCGGCGCGCGCTTCCATGGCCCGGTTGCCGTCGGCCGCGGCATCGTCGACTGCCTCCCCAGTGGTTTTGTAGAGGTCTTCCCCCTGCCACGTCCAGCTGTTGCTGAGACCGATGAGCGCGCCCGTTTCCGGGACGGCGAGCGTAAGCGTGGCCCGCTGCACCTCCACCGCTGATGGCGCTTCGAATGTCGGCGAAGAAGGCGGGTCCCAGTCCACCTGCAACACCTTCTGCTCCTGCAACGTGTTGCTGAGCGTCAGGGAAGCCGTGATTGTGCTGCCGCTCGTGATATCGGAGTTGCGCAGCCAGACACCGCGGATCGGCAGCGAGTCCGGGCCCGGCTCGAGGTCGACCGTGCCCGACAGAGGCGCCGCCGGCGCCAGCGCGTCCCAGCGCAGACCGCCGCTCGGGAAATAGCCCTTCAGGGACAGGCCGATAAGCCCGCCGATCGCCTGCGTCGGCTGGCTGGCATTCTGTAACGTGACGTCCGTGTAGTAATGGCCGAGAATCTGGCGATAGGTCTGGCCGGCTTTGCCCCGCCGCGCCGCGCCCCACTGGCTCAGCCCGTAACCGTGGCCCCAGCGTTTTTCTCCGAGACCCGTCTCGTCCGCCACCGCCTGCAGATACGCAACCGCCGGGTTTGTCAGCGTCGGATGGCTGTTCTTGGCGCTGTACATCGCGATAATCGGCGCCCTCGTGCTGTCCCCCGCGTAGGCCAGGTACTGGCCCGCTGTCCTGTTGACCGCCGCGTCCGTCGATGAGAAGCGATTGTTGCACATCATCTGGAAATTGGCCCAGTCGGTCACGTCATAGTAGCGCCGGTTGCGCCGGATCTGGTACCAGGCATACGTGCGCGTTGCGATGGCCTGGGCTGCCAGCGCCTCCGGCGACCAGGAAATGGGGACCTCCGCAGGAACGGATCGGGCCACATACTCCTCAAACGGGATCACGTCCACCTGCCAGTCCGGAACGCTGCGGCAGTTGTTCTCCGGATGATGGGCCACCCGGATCGTCGCCGGGTAGGTCAGCGTCGCTGCCTCCAGCTCCGCCGCCTCCAGATCAGCCGGGTTGTCGTCCGGCTGCAGGCTGTCCTCGCGTATGATCGACCTGTCGCTGGCGTCGTATAGGGCCGAGCGAATCCCGTTGGCCTCCAGTTGATCGAACCGCAACCGGTTGCTGCGTCCCGTCTGCCAGCGCGGGTTGTGACCGGGAATGCGCTCGCGCACGCGCCCCGTGGCCCGCTCGATCACATAGATCTCCGCCAGGCCGACCGTCTCCGTTCCCGTCGGCACCACAGTTATCGCCATCAGCGTGCCGTCAGGGCTGATCCGGGGTCTGCCGAAATGCGAACCGGAGCGTTCCAACACAACCTGCCCGTCTATCGACAGTGTCTGTAAGGTGGGAGATCCGGTGAGTCTTATTTCGCCCTGCAGGCCGTCACCATCAACATTCTGGGGAGTAAGCGTCAACCAGGGCGTCACACGCGGGACGACTACGTCGAAGATTATACCGAGTAGCGCTATGATGAGGCCCGCGACGAGGAGGCGGCGTAATGGAGATCCTGACAGCATGTATGCAGCGGCTGGTGACTGGTCGTTGGTGTCCGAAACTGGCTGTTGGTGTCCGATTCCTTGGGCTTTACTCGAACTACCAATCCTTATTGTAACAGGAACGCAATAATTCCTGCATTTGGCTTCGCGGCAACGTGGGGGGTACAATCGCAAGGGTGAGGGTATAGAATCAAATAGGCCCCTCAACTTCGGGCCGCCGGACATCCCAGTCCCGTGACGGGCGGCGGACTTGTCAGAGATCAATTGGGTGAACGATCACTTCCGCTTCCCGGTCCTATCCTCCTCTCCACTGGAAACGCATAATCTCGGCAAACTGCTGGGGCGGGCAATCCGTTTTCCGCAACTATCAGGCAACGGCGAGCCGCCGCCAACCATCGGCGCCCTGATCGGTCTCGTTGGCGACCTGGGCGCCGGCAAGACAACCTTCACACAGGGTCTGGCCAGGGGACTGGGCGTGCAGGCGCGCATCACCAGTCCCACGTTTACCCTGATCAACGAATACACGTCCCCGGCAGAAGACGTGCGCCTCTTCCACGTGGACAGTTACCGACTGCCCGAAGACAGCCAGTCCCTTGCCGCCGAGTTATTCGGGTTGGGCATGGAAGAGATTCTTGACGTCGTCGTAGAGGAGTCCTTCGACGCTTGGGAGCGCCCGCCGGACACTCCCCCCATGCGCCATGTCGTCGTCATTGAATGGGCTGACCGCCTCGGCGACCTGCTGCCGGCCGACCGCCTTACGGTTCGTTTCGACAGCGACCCGGACAGGCAGACCTCAGTGGACTACGGCCAGATGCGGCTGGCCTGTGATGCAACCGGCGACCGAACGCACATGATGGACGACAACGGTTCCGAGAGGACGCTGTCCTTCTGCGCGACCGGCCCCCACAGCGGGGCGCTGCTGTCGGAGATGCGGACGGCCATGGACCGTATCCAGCGGCGAGAAGCCATCCTTTGAGAGCCAATTCCAGGTGTGGAGGCGCCAATGGGGTCCGATAGCAGCCAGGTACAGCACTGGATGACGCCGAATCCGCATACCTGCCACAAAGAGGACTCCCTCGCCGACGCACGCGACCTCATGGCCGAGCATCGCTGCCGCCGGCTGCCGGTCGTCGATGACAACGGCCATCTGACCGGCATCGTCAGCTTCGGTGATCTGCGCCAGGCCGCCCCGTCCACCGTCACCACGCTCAGCCTGTTCGAAATCAACTACTTCTGGGCGAAGCTGCCTGTCAGCGACGCCATGACCGCCGATCCGGTGACCGTTGCACCGGACAGTTCGATAGATGTCGCCTGCCGTCTGATGCTGGATTACAGGATCGGCGGGCTGCCCGTGGTTGTGGAACGCAAAGTCGTCGGCATCTTCACCACGACTGACGTATTGCGGTTCGTCGTCGAGCACTCTTCCTGAAGAGAGCTTCGGTTTGTGGCCGGTACTGCCAGTACCCGCACTATGGAGTCATCAATGCATCGCATACTGGTTAGCGAAATCATGAGCGCGCCGGTGATCACCATCGATCCCGACGCCCTGGCCGTGGATGCCGCGGGGTTGATGGAGGAAAACAATGTGCGCCGCATCATTGTGATCGACCAGGACGGCTACATGTGCGGCATCGTCACCGACGCCGATGTGTTGGAGGCAGAGACCGCCGAAAGCGTGGCCAGCCGCTACGATCCGGGTCTCGACGAGGTGTGGCTGACCGTACGCGATGTGATGACCGCCGACGTCATTGCAATCACGCCCGAAGCAGCGCTCGGCCAGCTCGTGGAAAAGATGATGGAAACCAAGATCGGCGGCATCCCCGTGGTCCAGCCGGCTGAGGCCAGCGGCAGGAAACTCCTGCCCATCGGCATCGTCACCGAAACCGACATCTTCCGCCTCATCAGCGAAGCCTGGCGCGCCGACGAAGCATCCAACACCAACGATCAATAAGCGAATTACACACCATACTATATTCGTGTAGCTTGAGGGAGCTCACGATAATATTCGACCTGATCTGAACTGAACACCCGCCCGACCTGCAATGACCCCCCTGACAGAAATCATCGATCCTCGGTCTCGGTTAGCCCTGGGATGTTCGTTCCCCCCTCTGCTTTGGGCCCATCGACATTTCAACCAGCTGTCCCTACCTTAGGGGCGCCCCTTGTAAATGCCCTGATGATTGCCCCTATTGCGGGCCCTCCGCGTGCCTTCGCGGATCAAAGAAAGGTGTTCTCCGCGTCCTCCGCGGACAAAGAGATGTTCTCCCAGGCCATACGCATCTTATTGGGAGAGAACTTTCAGGAGGACGATGCTGGAGTTTCGCACACCAGTCACGATGCCTGAGACTGTTCGCCGTTGAGTATGTAGATGACAGGCGCTAAGTTGCCGATCGCGAGGAAGCCTGAATGCGTTCGACAACCCATCGGGTAATCAGTTGCGCATGGGAGATTCCGTGCATCCGGGCAAGCGACCTGACAATCCGGGATTCGTCCGCCTCAAGACGAACGGTGACGGTGGTTTGACGGTTAAAGACCGGTTCGTTCACCTCCTCAAGTTCGGCATCGAAGTCGGTTACATCATGTGTGTCCCAGAAGTCGGCGAGCTCCTGGATCGAATCGGTCTGCAGAATCTTATTACCCTTCATCGATTCCTCCACTGTCTATATCGCCGTCTTTCCCTTCCTGTCATCACTCTGGCGGTGACAGGGAGTCCTCTGCCATCAGGAAATTGAATTGCCACACAGAACAGGTAGCGGCCCGCATCTGTTTGTCCCAAAATATAGTAGGTTGGATTCTCTCCTCGGGATTTTGCACGTAGAACCAGTGGACGACCAAAGCATGCCTCCTCGACTTCATCTATCGTAATGCCGTGTCGCGCAATGTGATCGATTCTGTCCTGGGGCCACAGCAACTCGCCTATTCTCATGCCCAGTCCAATTTTTGCCCTTTCGTTGTTGCGCCCCACTATACCATATGCTTACTGCTGATGTCCCATGGCTGGGATAGGGGGGTGCATCCCAAAACGGGGGCGACCTCTCCTACCACTCCGGCAACAACCAAGCCACGGTCAGTTCACTTTCCAATGTCCGGCATACGAAATGTTGTCACTCGCTCCTCTCTTCTCGCCACTCTCTCCTCGCTTATGGGCGGTCGGGCCTAGTCGGCCCTCCCTTGTGCGGGGGCTCCGCCCCCGC
>VXOE01000090.1 GCA_009840225.1 Caldilineaceae bacterium SB0662_bin_25
CGCACAAGGGAGGGCCGACTAGGCCCGACCGCCCAGAACTGCAGTTTTTAGTAGTCAGTTTTTAGTTTTTAGTGGTTAGAGTTAGCGCTTGGCGTGCGGCGGTGGAGGGCGCGGACTGGAAATGGCTTTGAGCAGTGTTGGAGAATAGATGGTAGGGCTGTCAGGAGGGGGCGTCGGCGGCTTCGGCGCGGCGGCGGATTCTGCGTTCGAGGACGGGCGCGGAGGTGACGACGGCGACGCCGCAGAGGATGGCGAATCCTCCCAGGAGCTGCTGGGGCGTCGGGAAGACGTCGAAGAGCAGCTGGGACCAGAGTACGGCAGCGACGGGACTGGCAGCCAGGGCAATGGCGAAGATGCTCATGTCGAGTTTGCGCAGGGTCCAGTAGTAGAGGAAGCGGCTGACGACGACGTCGACGGTACCGACGAGCAGGAGGATGGGAAATGCCTGGGCAGAGGGGAGCGCGAAGTTTCCGCGGGCGAGGTTGAAGAGGGCGAGGAAGGCGGCGGTGAGGAGGAGGCGGTAGAAGAAGAAGTTGAGCAGGTCGACTTCGCCCATGTTGCGTTTGGTGAGGGCGGCGTGCAGGGCGTAGATGAAGGTCGAGAAGAGTATCATCATGGCGCCGATGCCGAGGTAGTCACCCGGCTGGAAGGAGATGACGGCGAGGCCGACGACGGCGATTGCGGAGCCGACTCCTTGCATCAGGGTGAAGCGTTCGCCCAGCCAGAGGAGGCCGAAGCCGAGGCTGAAGAGGACGGTCATCTTGCCGACCATGGCGGCGACGCCGGGGTCGATGAAGGCCATGGCCTCGTAGTTGAGTCTTGTGCTGACGGCCACGCACATGCCGATGGCGAGGAAGGTGGGCCACATGCGACGCAGAGGATCCAGACTCAGTCTGCGCGTTATGAGGCCAATGAGGCCGACTTCGACGAGGGCGACGGCGATTATGTAGAAGGCGCCCAGAGCGGGCTCGATGTAGGGAAAGACGAGGCGGGCAAATACGTAGTGCAGGCTGTCAATCATCAGGAGGCAGATGATGAGCGCGGTGCCGCGTGCGTTGCCGGAACTGTCCCCGCCATTTGACAAATTCGGGGCGAAAGGACTATTGCGCGGCATGTCCCTCATGTGATCAGCCTTTGCAAGGGGAGTGGTGGACGAGGGGGGAGGCTGCCATTTGCCCAAGTTGGGGTTTTGTTCGGTTGACACGCTCCCTTCTCTTGAGGCGTATCATATCCGGCCTCTTTGAAAGTCGCCAAAAGGGGGGAGGGCGGTTGTGCTAAAATACGGGCGGGATGGGACGTGCGACGTGCGGGAGGTAGCTGGGGGCGACAGGGATGGTTCGCAAGATTATCCACTTCGATCTCGATGCCTTTTACTGTGCGGTTGAAGAGTTGCGGCACCCTGAGCTGAAGGGAGTACCGTTTGCGGTGGGCGGGCGGCCGGAGAGCCGGGGGGTTGTGGCATCGTGTTCCTACGCGGCGCGACAGTTCGGCGTACGGTCGGCGATGGGGATGTCGCAGGCGGTGCGGTTGTGTCCGGAGCTGCGGGTGCTGCCGCCGGATATGCGAGAGTATGGACAGGTGTCGGGGCGGGTGATGGGGATTCTGCACAGTATGACGCCGCTGGTGGAGCAGTTGTCGATCGACGAAGCGTTTCTTGAGGTGACGGAGCGGCCTGAGTACGCTTCGGTACTGGCGAAGAGGTTGCAGGCGCAGGTTGCGGAGCAGCTTGGCCTTCCCTCTTCGCTGGGTGTGGCGACGAATAAGCTGGTGGCCAAGATCGCCACGGATGTTGGGAAGGCGGAAGTCCAGACGGGCGATTACCCCAGGGCGATCCAGGTGGTGGCGCCGGGTAGGGAGGCTGAGTTTCTGGCGCCGCTGCCGGTGGATGCGCTGTGGGGGGTGGGTCCGCGTACGCGGGAGCGGCTGGCTGAGATGGGCATTCACAAGGTCAGTGATGTGCTGGCGGGGTCTGCGGAGGAATTGGCGCGGCAGTTGGGCAAGCTGGGCCGGGATCTGTACAGGCAGGCGCAGGGGCTTGATGAGCGGCCGGTTGTAACGGAGCGCGAGGCCAAGTCGATCAGCCAGGAGACGACTTTCGCGCAGGATGTGGTTGATACGGAGACGCTGCGAAGGGCGTTGCGGCATCAGGCAGGGCGGGTAGGGTCGCGCTTGCGGGGCAGCGGGTTGGCGGCGCGCACCGTCATATTGAAGTTGCGCTGGGCTGACTTCACCACGCTGACACGGCAGACTACGCCCTCACATCCCGTGGAGGACGAAGAGGAGATCTACGGGATCGCATTAGACTTGTTGGCGTCGAACCGGCCTGAGGGGGCGGCGGTACGGTTGATTGGTGTTGGGTGCAGCGGTTTGGTTCCGGCGGTAAGGCAGATGAGCATTTTCGATATGGCGGCGGACCCGGAGGCGCGGGCCAAAGAGGACCAGCTGAACGAGGCCGTGAAGGGGCTGCGGAAGAGGTTCGGCGCGGATGCGGTCCGGCGGGGGAGCGATTTGTGAGGGTGGCAAGTCGCCAGATTTCGTTGACATTTCGGGAAGGCCGCCAGAGATCCAGCATGAACGGAAAGGCCGCAGGTCTCTTGGGAACGTCTCTCGGTTGAATGTTGTGATAGACAGAACCAATCTTTCCGCGAAATTACGCGAAGAAACGCGAAGAACACCAAAGGCATACAGGACAATCCATGCGCAGCTGCGCGGCCCTTAACGGATATGCGCATTGCTCCCGCAGGTCGCAGTACTGACAAACGTCATTGTTTTCGGTTGCGGATTCCTGTCCTGGTTCCTGGATAGCAGTGTCGCGGGTTGCGAGCAGGTTACTTCGATGTGCTTTCGGTTGAACTGTACTTAAAGGAGTTGGAACCAGTGCGATACGAAGTGCCGATCTCAGAGGAGCTGATAGACGAACTTTTCCCATTTTGGGCGTCGATTTTCGGGGAGGTATTGCCGGACATTGCGCGTGAAGTCTTTCTGGGCGCTGAAAATGCCTATAGTGGGGGAACTCTCTACTTGCGAAGGGAAGAAGGTCGGCTGGCAAGCACGTGCTTCACGATGCAGTCGAAAGCGGTGCCGAGTCTGGCAGGATTCAGTGAAGTGGCCACGGACCCGCAGTTTCGGGGCAGGGGCTTAGCGACCGAACTGTGCAGCTGGGCCGTGGAGGATTTTCGTGCGGAAGGCGGTGAGGCGTTTTTTCTGGGCACGGTCAACCCGGCGGCGGCGCGGGTCTATCACCGACTCGGGTGGCGCAAGCTGGCGGGAGCCAATGTAATGGCGAATATCCTCAGTGGGGAATCTCCTGAGGCATTCCTGGTGGACTACTTTTCGGGAGAGGGAGCAACGGTGGTGGAGGCGTCACCGGCGGACCGGATTCCGATGATTCCGTTAGTCCTTTGCCCGCATGACTGGCAGGTGATGGACGCGAATACAAGTGTGTGCTCAACTCGCTATGCTACGCAGAATTCTTGCATGGGTCTGTATGTGCGCTTTGAGCGGATTCAGATGGGAGGAGGCGCCTGGTTTGCGGCGAGAACGGCTGAGGGGAAGGTGGTCGGGCTGTCGACGGCGCGCCGGGATGACGCAGGCGGGTTCCAGATTGACGCGTTTGCGCATGCGCGCTATGGGGAGGTCTGGGAAGAGCTTGTGGAGGCGGCGGTGGGCGCCTCCCAGGAACGGGGCGAGGGCGGATGCTTTGCTGTCGTTTCGGTTGAGGATGAAGAGAAGCAGTCCTGGTTCGAGGCGCTGGGGTTTCGAAGGGCCGGTTCGGGCGCAGAGTTTGAACTGGATGGAAGACGGGTGGCATCGGTGAGGTTGGAGAGGAGCTGCGCCTAGGCGGCGGGGGAGCTGGCGATGAGAGGGCGGCTGGCACTGGGCCAGCCGCTTTTTGATTGGGAGTTCTTCTTGGTTCGGAAACCTGCCTGTCACGAGAGCAGAAAAACGCGCCCGCTGCAGACCAAGGTAGAGGTGAGCGGAAGCAGGAACTTCAGCTTCTATCCCATCATGGCGTCATCGCCGCGCCATTCAGTGTCGATTCCCACGTAGTCCTTGACCAGCGGTTGCAGGTGCTCCGGGAAGTCATTCAGGAAGGTCTCTGCGGTCTCTGAAAGCGGCCAGGGCGCGTTTACAGGATATCCGCGGGGACGTAAGCCGATGCCACAGGAGAGGCGGACGCGGTCGATGCGGTTGGGGAAGGCCGAGTGGTAGGTGCGGGAGGCGAAGATGATTTCGTCTCCCGGATCGGTGAAGAGGGGCACGATTCCGGGAAAGTCGAAGCCGACGTAGCCCTTGGGCTCTGTGCCGATGCGGTGGAAGGAGCGCTTGTCGGGGGTGAGTTGGAAGCCTTCGGGCCCTTGCCAGCCTTCGAGGTGGGAGTCTTCGACCACGGCCAGGCCGCCGTGTTTGGGATGGGAGCCGGTGATGTAGAACCAGAGGCCGGAGGGCCAGGGGCCGCGGTTGAGGATGTCGCCTGAGAAGGTGGGCGGGCCGTCGGTGAAGCCGCAGAAGTCGGAGTGCCAGGTGAGGGGGTCGGAGCCGGGGTTGCGGATGATGGCGGCGGTGCGGTTGATGGTGAGCTCTTGGGCCTGGCAGAAGACGCGCTGGGCGCGCATGAAGGGTTCGTGGTCGAAGAGTTTCCACATTGCGGGAGAGTGTTCGATGAAGGATGTGTGGGTGAAGCTGTTGCCTTCGCCGAGGGTGCCGTCGGGGTCGATCACCTGTTTGACGGACTGCTGGAGTTCTGAGACGAGTTCGTCTGTGAGCACGTTCTTGACGATGGCGAAGCCGTGGGCTTCGACGCATTCCTGGGCGGCGTCCAACTCGTCCAGGGTAAACTCATATTGGTAACCCAGCTGCGGCTTCTGTATGTGGCTGTAATCCATTCAAAGCTCCTTCTAAGGTAAGGCTTGAGGTGGTGACGTGCCGGCCCAGCCGTTTTGGGGCCGGGATGTTCAACTCTCGGCCTACTCCAGGCGTAAGGCACACGTTTCAGAACCGCTTCCAAGCGCGGCGGCTTGCGGAAGGGCGTCCTGGCGGGACTCAAACGCGCCTGATTCATGATCCCATCATAGCACCATCGCCACTCCAGTCATCGTCGATGCCGACGTAACCTTCAACAAACGGCTGCAATCGTTTGGGGAGAGCCTTGAGGAAGGCCTGTGCGTCGTGCGAGAGTGGCCATGGGGCTTCTATTTTGAAGTCACGCGGGCGGTAGATTATGGCGCAGGAGAGCCGGACGCGATTTGTGCGATTGGGGAAGGCGGCGTGGTAGGTGCGGGAAGCGAAAACGATCTGGTCGCAGGGATCGGTGAAGACAGGCACCAGGCCGGGCACGTCGAATCCGACGTACCTTTGGGGTTCGGTTCCCTTTCTGTGAAAGGAGCGCCGATCCGGCGTGAATTGGAAACCTTCGGGCGGGGTCCAGTCCTTGCGGTGGGAGTCTTCGATGAGTGCCAGGCCGCCATGTTCGGGATTGGAGCCGGTGATATAGAACCAGAGGCCGGACGGCCAGGGGCCGCGGTTCAGCACGTCGCCTGAGAAGGTGCGGGGGCCGTTGGAGAAGCCACAGAAGTCGGAGTGCCATGCGAGCGGTGCGGAACCGGGATTGCGCAGGATTGCCGCGGAGCGGAGGATGGACAAGTCCTGGGACTGGCACAAGGTGCGCTGTGCGCGCATGTAGGGTCCGTGTTCGAGCAGCTTCCACATGGCAGGAGAGTGTTCGATGAAGGAGGAATGGGTGAAGCTGTTTCCCTCTCCTAGAGTGTCATCCGGGTCAAGAGTCTGTTTGACCGATTCCTGGAGCTCTTGCACCAGATCATCTGAGAGTACATTCTTGATGATGGCAAAGCCGTGGGCCTCGACGCATTGGTGGGCGGCGTCCGGTTCGTCGAGCGTGAACTCGTAGCGGTAGCCCAAATCGGGCTTTGGGATGTGACTGTAGTCCATTCAGTTCTCCGGCCGAGGAAGACGTGCCTGCACTGGCCCGACGGCCACGCCCTGAAAGTCGCAGCCGCCTACCAGAGAAAGCAGTCCTTGATTGTGGGGATGCAGCTTCGGGTCGCCAAGCGCTGCTGAACACTCCTCACTAGCCCATCATGGCGTCGGCTTGCGGTTCGGCATCGTCGGGCCGCCAGTCGTTCTGGATGCCGGTATATTCTTCCACATAGTGCTGATAACGCTCCGGCAGGGCCTTTATGAAGGCCTTGGCGGTATCGGGGAGCGGCCAGGGGGCGTCGATCTTGAATGCCTTGGGGCGGAAGCCGACGCCGCAGGAGAGGCGGACGCGGTCGATGCGGTTAGGGAAGGCGGCGTGGTATGTGCGGGTGGCGAAGACGAGCTGGTCAGTTGGCTCGCCGAAGAGGGGT
The DNA here is from genome assembly GCA_009840225.1 of Caldilineaceae bacterium SB0662_bin_25. Classification (GTDB taxonomy): domain Bacteria; phylum Chloroflexota; class Anaerolineae; order Caldilineales; family Caldilineaceae; genus Bin5. The sequence continues at coordinate 6,369 of VXOE01000090.1, forward strand.
ACCATGCCGGGCACGTCGAAGCCGACGTAGCTATGCGGCTCTGTACCGATGGGGTGGAATGAGCGCTTGTCCGGAGTCAGCTGGAATCCCTCGGGCCCTTCCCAGTCTAACCCGTGCGAATCCTCGATGACGGCGAGGCCGCCGTGCTTGGGGAAGGAGCCGGTGATGTAGAACCAGAGCCCGGAGGGCAAGTTAAACTTATTGAGGACATCTCCTGCGTTCTGCGGAGGACCCTCGGCAAATCCATGCCAGTCGGTGTGCCACCCCAGTGGATCGGAGCCGGGGTTGCGGATGATGGCGGCGGAGCGGTGAATGGTCAGCCCGCCATCGCCGCAATAGAAGCGGTTCACGCGCATGAAGGGCTCATGGTCGAAGAGTTTCCAAGAGGCGGGGGAATGCTCGACGAAGGCTGTGTGGGTAAAGCTGTTGCCCGCGCCCAGCGTGCTGTCCGGATCGAGGACCTCCACGACGGACTTGCGAAGATCTTCCACCAGCTCTTCGGTCAAGACGTTTTTTATGATGGCAAAGCCGTGGGCTTCAACACATTCGTTCATGGCATCGAGTTCATCGATGCTGAACTCGTAGCGGTAGCCCAGGTCCGGTTTCTCGATGTGACTGTAGTCCATGGAGAGCTCCTTGCGAAAGCGCTGGCTGACCTATCCCTTCAGTGACCCGATGGTGATTCCCTGGATCATCTGTTTTTGCATCAGTATGAATGCTACGATGGGAAGAACGGACATGAGAATGGCGGCCGACATACCGATACCATAGGCGGGACCGGTGCCTTTCAGCTGGAACATGATGATGGATACACCGACAGGCATGGTGTAGATCTGAGGCTTGTTCAACACCAGCAGCGGCCACAAGAAGTCGTTCCAATGGTAGGTAAAGGTAAAGATGGCGAGGGTGGCAAGGACGGGCCTTGACAAGGGGATTGTGATCAACCACCAGAGCTGCAGCTCGTGTGCGCCGTCGATGCGGGCGGCCTGGAAGAGTTCGTCAGGCAGTGTCACCGCGAACTGGCGGAAGAGGAAGAGTGCGAAAGGAGAGGCCAGACCGGGCAGGATCAGGGCCCAGTAGGTGTCGTGCATGCCAAGTTTCAAGGTCAGGACGTAGGAGGCGATCAATGTCGACCAAGCCGGGACAAGCATTGTGGAGATAATGAGCCAGAACAGTTTGTCGCGGCCGGGAAACTGCTTGCGGGCGAAACTGTAGCCGGCCAGTGAGGCCACGAGGACTACGCCGAGGGTGAAGGCAGCGCCGGTGAAGACGCTGTTCCAGAACCACTTGAGGACAGGCGAGTTGGCAACGCCGCTGCCGGTCAAGAGGTCGATGTAGTTTTTGAGCACCGGCCGAGTCAGAACAAAAGAGGGGGGAATTGTAGCGACTTCGGAGGGGTGCTTGAAGCTGGTGATCAGGGCCCAGTAGAGCGGGAACAGTGAGATCGCGGCAAGCACGAGGATCATGAGGAGCGCGAGGTAGCGTAATGCGCTGGCCGATCCTTCCGGGAGAAGGCGCAGTTGCAGCAGTTCCAAGAGTGAAGGCGTCTGTCTGTTGAGCCGGGATTGTGTTGCCATGTTCGGACCTTCGGTTCAGAATTCCACAACCTGGGAAAAGCGACGGAATTGGAAGATGGTAAAGCCGACGGTTGCCACGAGGAGCAGCAGCCCGGCGGCGGCGGCGGTGCCGGCGTTGGCGTAGAAGATCAGCTGGTTGTAGATATAGTAACCAACTGTGATGGTGCTGTGTACAGGGCCGCCGCGCGTCAGAACGTAGATGGGCACGAAGACCTGAAGGGCGCCGAGGGTGGAGACGACGATCACGTAGAGCATTGCGGGTGTCAGGAGGGGCAGGGTGATCGCCCAGTGCTTGCGCCAGAAGGCGGCGCCGTCCACGGCGGCAGCGTCGTAGAGGCTGGAAGGGATGCTAAGGAGGGCGGCGCAGAAGATGATGATGGCGACGCCGTTACTGGAGACTATGGCCATGCCGGCGAGGGAGGGAAGGGCGGCATATATGCTACCCAGCCAGTTGACCGGCTCCAATTTGACGAGTGAGAGTGCGTAGTTGAGTACGCCCACGTGAAAATCAAAGACAAAGCGCCAGATAATTGCTACGGCAAGCCCGGAGATCACGCCGGGCAGGTAGAAGGCGGCTTGAAAAAAGCCGCGCAGGTTGCTGCTGCGAAGTGAAACGATAAGAATAGCGGTCAGGAGCGAGAGGGCAGTCGAGATCGGGACGACCATCAGCGCGTAATAGAAGGAGTTGATCATGGACTTCTGTGCGCTGGGCATTTCGACGACATCGGCGTAGTTCTGGAGGCCTACATATTCGGTGACGCCGCGCGGATGCCAATCGACGACGCTCAACCAGATTACCATGCCGTAGGGAAGGAGGAAGAAGACGACGAAGAAGGCCATGAAGGGCATGATGAGGAGGTAGCCCCACAGCTTTTCGGACTGGGCGATTGTCAAGCGCGGCCACGGGAACGTCATAGGACCTATTCGCAGGCCGCTGCCGATTTTGTCTACTCTATCTGTCATTTTTTGTGGGGGCACTGCGTATTGCAGGGCGACCCTAGGGTGAATGCAATACGCAGTGCGTGTATTTGAACTTTACACGTACCATTCCAGGTTGGCAATGGTGGTGCAGAAATCCTGTACAGCCTCTTCCGGTGGGACAGGCAGGAAGATCTTCTGATGCACGAGCTCAAGCTGTTCGACGGTCTCACGAGCGCGGCCACCGTGTGCGGAGGCTCTCTGCCGTCCGTAGGGAATGTAGTGCTCGTAGTGCCATTCCAGCATGGGGTTGGTGACGCCTTCAACTGCAGAGACGCGAGCTGGCAGCAGGTACTGAGCTATCCACTTCTGATTCTCCCTATTTGAGAGCCAGAGGGCAAAGTCGATGGACGGGCCGATTTCGTTGGCACCGCCGGCGCGGTAGACGATCGAATTGACATCGAGCATGGGTCCGCCCCAGTAAAGGGAGTGCGGTACGCCCGGGTTGGTGGGGGGTTGGACGAAGATCCATCTTATGTCGCGCTCGGTATCGGTGACGACCAAGGTATCGGGGTCGACTTCGACGCCGGGACGCTGTGACCAGCCGATGCTGGGGCCGATACCGCCGAGGAGGGACTTCTGGAAGAAGTAGTCCCAGCGGCTGGCGCTGAGGCCGTTGGGGTTGGGGATGACACCATGTACAAAGTAGAGATCCTGCAGCCATTGCAGCCAAGCGATACCTTCCTCTTCGGCCAACTTGCAGACCCACTCTCCGTCGCGGAGCTCTACGGTGTCCGTCCCCCAGTTCCAGCTGAGGACCTGGTCGGGCCAGTAGAAGAAGGGATTTGTTTCGGCGGCGGAGAAGACGGCGCCCCAGACCTGTGAGCCGTCATCGCGTTCGAAGGTGCAGGCCTGCATCATGGTCAGGTAGTCGTCGAAGTTCCAGGTCCGTTCGGGGGCCTGGGGAAGCAGGTGATCTGCGCCGGCCTCGGCCACGATGTCGAGGTTGAGGGCCATGCCGTTGGCGAGGGTATAGAAGGGCACCATGTAGTTCTTGCCGCGGAAGTGCATGCCTTCGTACCAGCCTGCGGGCAGGTCATCCTGGAACTCCTGAGGGAGCTCGATTTCCACGGCGACGTCGGACTGCAGAGCCTGGATGATGCCGTCAACGCTGGCGCGCAGGACTGTGTGGGGCGGATTGCCGGATGCGATTGAGGTCTGGACTTTGACAATCGAGTCCCATCCAACGGCCTGGTAGCTGATGGTGACGCCCTCGGTCATATCGCTGTATTCGTCGGCCCTCTCCTGTTCCCAAGTCCCGTGTGGAAGGATATCGCCGGGCAGGCCGAGGGGGAAGGACCACCATTGGATTTCGACCGGGGCCATGGCGGCTTCGCTCTCTGCCCCTTCAGAGCCTGGGGCTGCAGGCGCCACGCAGGCGGCCAGGGCCGCTGCGCCTCCGGTCAAGGCCGCGGTTTTCAAGAAATCACGTCTTGATAACGAACGTTGCATGGTTGCGTCTCCTTTGGATTTTGAACGCCCACCGATGAACTTGGGGGGATTGTGTAGATTATATGGCTACTGGTACGGGTGTCAAGTGGCGAAAAAATCAGGATCAAGTGAGCGGTAGAATCTTGAAGCTGTATTTTGAATGTCTCTTGTTACGTCGTTCGCATTGCGTAGAGGGGGAAATGACTGGCGCGTGAAAGCCGTATGATCTGCAAGGAGAGTATTGGCTGCAGACGGGATTCACAGTGCCGAAAGAAGCCTGACCTAAGTTGACACATAGAGACTTTGGCTTTTCAAACGAATGACCCTTGGCACTTGCGGTTACCTGGACGGGAAGGTGCGCAGGCGGAAAGGCCAGGGCGATTTACGATAGTGCAGTTCCAGAACGGGCATGGTCGTCAAGAAGCTGGATGACCTCGGAGTCTCTGACCTGGCGAAAGTCGTCGTACCAGGCGCCGACGCCCCAGAACGGAGAGGGTGAATGCAGGGCGACGACCTGGCTGACAGGGCTGGTTACCGCTGAATCGGTGTTGCCGGCCGGCGGGGTAGGTTGGGTCTGCAGTTGGGCGATGGTGCTGGCGGGCGCGACGGGAACGGCGGGAACGATTTCACGCGGTTCGCGCTGGACCAGGGCCTGGATGGCGGCGCGCATGGAGGCTCCGGTGGCCAAGCCGTCGTCGATGAGGAAGACGGTACGGCCCTTGATAGGGGCGGGTGGGCGGCCGCGTCGGAACAGTCGGGCGCGGCGGGAGAGCTCGCGCTGTTGTTGACGCGAGATCTTTTGGATTCGGTCCTTATCCAGCCGCTGCTGTTTGACAACTTTCTGGTTGATTACCTGGACTCCACCTTCGGCGATGGCGCCGAAGGCCAGTTCGGTCTGGCCGGGGACGCCGAGCTTGCGAACGAGCCAGACGTCGAGAGGTGCGTTCAGAGCGCGTGCGACCTCGCTGGCGACGGGTACGCCACCGCGCAGGAGGCCGAGGACGAGGGGGTTGACAGCCTCCAACTCCCGGAGCATGGCCCCGAGCAGGGCGCCGGCGTGGCAGCGATTTCGGAAACGTTGGGGTCTTGCGCCTGACACGCAACAACCTCTGAATATGATGTATCTTGCGGAGAGGAGGAAAGAGAAGGAAGTAGCAAAAAGCTGAGGGAATTGCTGGAGGGAGGCGGAGCGAGGAAGCCACTCCACGCTCCTCGCTCTTTGCTCCTCGGTTATTGCTCCCGGTCGGGATTGAGCAGCCAGGCTACGAGCGCCTGGATCTCGTCTTCGCTGAGTTTTTCGGCGAAATTCTGCGGCATCTGGCCGGCTTGTTCGTAGGTCTCGACCACGAAGGCGGTGGGATTGACGATGCTCTCGTAGACGTATTCCTCGGCGGTCATGCCTTCGACACGGGCGCCGGCGCGTTCGTACAGGTCTGCAAAGTTGGGGCCGTTCTGGCCGTAGAGATCGACCTGTCTTTCTTCGAGGTTGTGACAGGCGAAACAGGCTTCGCCCGTCCAGATTTCCTGGGGCGAGCGGATATTGCGGGCTCTGTATTCTTCGAGGGCTGCGGCCTGCTCTTCTTCGCTGAGCAGCAAGTAGGCCGTATTCTGGAACTCTATGGGCCTGATGACGTCTTCGAAGGGTTGGAAAGGATCTTCTTCGGGCGTTTGGGCCAAGGCGGATTCTTCCCAGTTCATTACAAATTTGGCCAGATCGACGACCTGATCGCCGCGCATTGGCCCACCGAACTTTCCGTCCCAGGTGGGCATGACCTCCGGCCACTGGCTTTCGACCTTGCTGGGTCGGCCGGCAGAGATCGTCAAGAGGACGTAATCTTCGAGCGTCCCGACCCAGCCGACGTCCCTGAGGCGTCCTGTGTCGGTGAAGAAGTAGTAGCTATTGAGTCCGGGCCCTCTGCCCAGAATACCCTGACCGTCCGGTCCGTGGCAGATGACGCAGTTGTCGGCGTACATCTTGGCGCCGTTCTCGATCGATCGGCCTTCCCAGTTGATGGTCTGCGCTTCCATGCGCGGGTTTTCGCTTACCAAGACCATCAGCAGGACAACGATGCCGACGAGTGAGGACAGAATGCCCCACATTATTTTGGCGATCGGGGACCTTGTGTAGAGACGATGCATAGTCGCTGTATTACTCTCCTACAAGTGCGCCGGACAGACTCTTCCAGCCGTCGGCGACTTGACCTAGGAAGAGGTGTTTCCAGCCGTACTGCTCCCAATAGAGGGAATCTTCATGCAGCCAGAAGGATTTTTCGTAGTTACCGGCCGTACCCTCGGCGTCGAACCAGGTGATCTCCCAGTGGAGCTTCTTGAGGCTGGGCTGTGCCTGGGAAATCGTCAAGACGCCGACGGGCGCGTTGAAGTCGGGATCGGTGCGGCGGTAGTAGTCGACGGAGTTTTCGAACAAGTGCAGGAGCTCGAGGAATTCGTGGTCATGCACGTCGTACTCTTCGTCGGTGCGCCAGACGCCAAGGGGAAGATGCTTGTAGCCGATTTCACGGGAGAGGCCTGAACCTTCTTCGGGCATCACATCCTGAACGATTTCGACCGAGGGGGCGCCTTCGACGGCGTATTCGGGGGTGCCCATCCAGCTCCAGATGATCATGACGGCGCCGGCGACGATTCCGGCGACGATGGCGACTTTGCGGTCTTTGCCGCGGCGGCTGGGGTTGTAGTCGAGGTAGGGGATGGCCATGAGCAGGACGAGCAGGACGCCGGGCAGCAGGACGCCGGCGATGAACTTGTCTGCGATTTTGAGCAGCCCCTGCAGCCAGTAGAAGTACCAGGGCGCGACGGTATGGAGGGGCGTTGACTGCGGGTTGGCGATGTGCTCCAGGGGGGCCTGGAAGAAGAAGACGGTCAGGACGATGAGCAGAGCAGTCATGACTGTCAGGAAGCTGGTCTCGTCGACGAGGACGTCGGGCAGGTAGTAGACGCGCTTGTCGGCGGGGACGCGGTTGGCGGTGTCCTCGCCTACTTCCTCTTCGTCGGCGGGCAGGCTGATGCCGAAGTGGACGACCTTGTAGTAGTGGACGAAGAAGAAGAGGATAAGCAGCAGCGGCAAGAAAAGCACGTGGAGCAGATAGAAGCGCAGAAGTCCGTTGGCTCCGATGTCGGGTGCGCCGCGGGCGAGCAGGTTGACGGTTTCGCCGACGACGGCGGGCGGCACTGCTTCGGCCATGGAGGTGCCGATGGTGACGGCCCAGAAGGCGAGCTGGTCCCAGGGGAGGAGGTAGCCGGAAAAGCTGAGGAACAGAGTCATTACGAGCAGGAGCACGCCGGTGAACCAGGTAAACTGGCGCGGCGGTTTATAGCTGCCGGTTAGATAGCAACGGACCATGTGGAGGGTGACGATTGCCACCATGGCTTCTGCGCCGAGGCGGTGCATGTCGCGCAGGAACTGGCCGAAGGGGATGTTGGTCAGGAGCAGGATCATGTCGGTGTAGGCCCGTTCGGGGGAAGGGGCGTACCAGATCATGAGGAGTATGCCGGTGATGGTCTCGACGATGAAAAGGTAGGTGGAGAGGAGACCCAGGCGATAGGTATGGGTGAAGCGGGTGACGCTCTCGTGATAGTAGGTGGGCTTGATGTGGAGCAGGAAGCCTTCGCTGTGGGGCTTTAGGCGCGGGTTGGGGCGGCCGGGCGGTTCGCCCTGGAGCATACGGCGAAACTCGCCAGCGTCGATGCCGGCTGTCAGGCGAGTGAAAACGTCATCGGCCTGGGCAGCGACCGCGCCGAGAACTCCTTTTTCGCGAATATTTTCTTGGAGTCCCATCTGGATCTATCGTCTCCTGATAAGAGAATTACGGGTCTGAGTCACGCTGTCACCAACTCTGTTGTCTTTTCACCAACGGACTGGCTTGGCTTGGCAGTCCTTCGATCAGCGATCCCGTGTCGACCACTATTTCGGCGTCCGGAGAAGGGATGTAAGGAGCCTCGATTGCAACCTCTGTGACTGCTGTTTTTGAAGCAGTAGTGCGACCGACGACGATTTCAATTGTGAACTGGTCCAATGAGCGAGGCGCCGGGCCGTCGAAAAAGTGACCTTCCAGGTTGAATTTGGACCCACAAACGGGGCACTCAAAGCGTTCTTTTTCGAGTTCCCATCTGATTTTTGTCCCTGCGCCCCAGACAAATGTGCACAACTGGTAGAAGGCGTGCACCCCATTCTCGGTATTGGCCAGCCAGAACCTGCCTTCTTTGTTCAACAACGGTTCACTGCCAACTGGCGGCAGGTTGGCGGCGGCGCCCAGATAGAATCTGCCTCCGAATTTGTTGGCGGGCCGACGAGGGAATAGAAACTGATACCCAGCCACACCGCTACCTACAGTCAAAGCCGCAAGCATTCCTACCCAAACGTAGGTTAGCAATTCTCTGCGGTTGAAATTCTTATGTCCAGGACCTGCGAGTGAGCCGGAATGTTCGAGGGTCGGGAGAACCCTATCAACAGTTGCCGAGCTGGCTCCCCAGTTTCGCTGTGGCTGCAAGCCTGGTTGGGCGGTCACTTGGGCCGGATGCTCCTCTCAGTGAAAATTTCCTCTACAACCTCCGCCGTGTCATGCGGCGTCTTCATCCAATTCGAGTTCGATTGGTGTTGCGACAGCTCTGGCGGGCGAGATTGCAGCCGGCTTTCCCTGCAGACGTTTACCTGTGTCGACAATGATTTCAGCGTCGGGAGAGGGTACGGCCGGGGCGGCGACCAGGTCGCCTGCATCGGACGTTTCGGCAACAACGGAACCCTCCTCTACGACCTGGATCAAGAAATGGTCGAGAGATCGAGGCGCAGGGCCCTCGATATAGTATCCTTCGCGGCTGAACTTGGAGCCATGGCAGGGACATTCGAAGCGGTTGTTGGAAGGCTCCCACTTGTACAGGCAGCCGAGATGGGTACAGACCATATAGAGGGCGCGCGGGCCATCATCGGAATTGATAAGCCAGAATTTGCCGGTCGCGTTGCCTTCGGGGTCGATACCAATCTGAGGCAGAAGGTTGGCGGCGCCGAGATTGAACTCACCGCCGAACTCACCTTCGCGGAAGCGCGGGTACATGAACTGGTAGGTGGCGAGGCCGCTTTCGAGGGTCAGAAGGGTCAGGGCGCCGCCCCAGGCGTAGGAGAGGAATTCGCGGCGATTGATTCCTTCCTGGCCGGTTTCGAAGCCTTCGAGTACGGCGGCGCGGCCGACCGGTGCGACTCTGTCAGCAGCGGCGGCGGCAGCGCTGCCATTGCTTTGGACGGCGGTGGGGGCCTGCGCTTCCATAGTGGCCGCGGCGACTGCGGCCGGGGCTTCGGCGACGGGCGCGGCCTCTACGGCGGCGACCGGTTCGGCTTCGGCGACTGCTGCGGGCTCGGGTTGCGGGGCTGGCTCGGGCGCGGTGTCTGCGGCGACAGCAGCAGGTTCGGGCTGCGGGGCGGCGGTTTCCGGTGCAGGCGCGGCATCTGCGGCTTCACCGGTGGTGCCGTCACGGGGGGGCAGCATTTCGCTCACATCGACGCCGAGCCTCTCGGCTGCCGACTCCCGGGCGCGGTTAACTCTCTCGAGCCATGCCTGGTTGACTTCGGCCATTGTGACTGGTCTCCTTGGAGATGCGGGAAGCCGGTCCTACATCTCGCCCCTTGCTCATCCTGCCAGGGGGCATGACGACATGGGATTCAGTGCCTGGCGGGACGGCGATGCATCGTTCGATAGAGCCGAATTGAGTATAGCAGGCGGAAGGTACATTGTCAAAATTATCACAAACGATCTGGCGACCTGAAATCTTTCAAATTGAGCTCGCTTCAGAATTACAATTTCGGCGGAGAGGTAGTATTCGACATTGCGCTAGTGGTGGTCTACGTGGGGTCGTTCCGCGGCATGGCTAAGAATTCGGTTGCGTTCACGACACGGAATGTTTCTATCTGTAAATTGCGCAAGAAGTGTCTATTCGCGGAGATCAGGTAGGAAATCTGCCACCAGTCTACAAAGGCACCAATAAATGCGTCTGCTTTTTCGGGAAGACCAAGCTCGACGTATTTCGAGACCAAGTTCCGCGGGACTGGTTCGTCAATGATGACGGAATTGGCATTTGCTGAGAATAGACGATAGAAGGCTCTCACGTGTCTTGGGAAGGTCAGATTACGGTTTACTTCCTGCGCTACCAAGCGGGGAATGACCAGCGAAAGGTCGGGCCCCAATTGTCTGAGTATCTGAGAGGCATTGAGATCGGTATTTCGAACTGCAGGAATCAGGACGCTGCTATCGATACAGATGCGCATACTCGGCCTCGAAAACTTCGCGTCGGGCCTTGCGCAGTTGTCTTATGAACTCTTCCTGGTCTGGCTCAGTCTCTTGATTATCGTCCCTCTTGATTTGTCTGCTCATTTCCTCCAGAGCACGTATCCAGGCGCGTCGTGCTTTTGCGTCTTCGATGAGGGTCGCAAGTTGGTCGGTTGGGGACGAATCAGAGTCGGCAGCCAACTCCTCAAGTTTTGCGTATAGTTCGGCAGGCAAATTGATTGGGACGGTATTCTTACACACTTCTCCCTCCTTCACATAGACCACTGTCACCCTCGGAATTCTAACACACAATTGCCAAAGCTCTTATGGCCAGCGGGCCCGCAGTCAAGGCGGACGTGTTTTTGTGCAAGCGCCAGAAGGACCAAGGCAGGGCGCCCACAAGGGGCGCCCCTACCAGATGCAAGCTGCTCTGAGCGGTTCCTTCGCAGCTCGATAGATTTGCCCTTTGGCCGGCGGCACTTCCTCAATCCTGCTTGCCCACATTTGATTGGGCCGAATGGAGACTAGGATTCCAGCTGCTCCAGACTAGCAGTGACCTGATCTCGTTGGGCTTTGAGGTCTTCGAGTTTGTCGCGTTCGCGCTGGACGACCTGCTCGGGGGCCTTGGCGATGAAGTTTTCGTTGTCAAGCAGTCCGGTGGTGCGGTTGATCTGGTTGTCGACGTTGTCAAGCTCCTTTTGGAGGCGATTGCGCTCGGCATCGAGGTCGACCATGCCGGCGAGAGGGAGATAGGTAGTGATGCCGCCGGCGGAGAGCTGGACGGAGGGACCGGAATCGGCGCCGTTGGGGCTGGCTTCGACGGTCACCTGGGATTCGTCGAGGCGCGCGAGCGTGGTGAACAGTCCGAGGTTGTCCTGGGCCAGGGCGTGTCCGCTGCCGGCGAAGACGGCGGCGATGCGGCGGCCGGGTTCGACGTTGTATTCGGCGCGGGCGTTGCGGATGGCGCGCACGATTTCCTGGATGCGGCCGAAGTCGTCTTCGGCGGTGGCGTCGCGGCTGTCGGCAGGCGCGGCCCAGCGCTGGGTCATAAGGGCTTCGGCGTGTGCGGGGACGGCGGGCAGGTGGCTCCAGATGGCTTCGGTGACGTAGGGCATGAAAGGGTGGAGCAGGCGCAGGGACTGCTCGAGCGTGTAGGCGAGGACCTGGCGGGTTGCGGCGGCGGCTTCGGGGTCGGCGCCGTAGAGGCGGGGTTTGGCTGCCTCGATGTACCAGTCGCAGTATTCGCTCCAGAGGAACTCGTAGAGCTGGCGGCCGGCTTCGCCCAGCTGCCAGTTTTCGATGAGCTGGGTCACATGGCTTTGCACCGTGTTGAGGCGGCTGAGAATCCAGCGGTCGGCCAGCGTCTGTGCGTCCTGGGGGGGCAGGGCGTAGGTGACGGTGTGGGGGCCGTCCATGTTGTCCAGAGAAACCTCGTCAGCTTCCAGATTCATGAGGACGAAGCGGGCGGCATTCCAGATTTTGTTGGCGAAGTTGCGGTTGGCTTCGATGCGGGAGACGCTGAGCTTCATGTCGTTGCCGGGCGTGCTGCCGGTGAGCAGGGTGAAGCGAAGGGCATCGTTGCCGTAGGCGGCGATGAGGTCGAGGGGATCGAGGGCGTTGCCGAGGCTCTTGCTCATTTTGCGGCCGTCTTCGGCGCGGACGAGGCCGTGGAGGTAGACGTAGTGGAAGGGCACCTTGCCGGTAAAGTAGAGGCCCATCATGATCATGCGGGCGACCCAGAAGAAAAGGATATCGTAGCCGGTTTCGAGCACGCTGGTCGGGTAGAATCGTGCGAGGTCGGAGGAGAGAAGTGAGGCGCGAGAGTTGCCTGACCCGTTGCTCGCTTCGTGTTCTTCAGATTGCGGCCAGCCGAGTGTGCTGAAGGGCCAGAGGGCGCTGCTGAACCAGGTGTCGAGGACGTCTTCGTCCTGTTGGAGCTCGGCGGTCTGGCCGTAGAATTGGATGGCCTGCTCGAGGGCTTCGCTTTGGCTATGGGCGGCGAATTGATGGCCGTCGGGACCGTACCAGATGGGGATGCGGTGTCCCCACCAGAGCTGGCGGCTGATGCACCAGTCGCGGATGTTTTCCATCCAGTGGTAGTAGTTGCGTTCGAAGCGTTCGGGCACGATTTTGATGCGGCCGTCCTTGACGGCGGCGATGGCGGCTTCGGCGAGGGGTTTGGTTTTGACGAACCATTGGGTACTGAGGAGCGGCTCGACGATGGTGTGGCAGCGCTGGCAGTGGCCGACTTCGTGGACGTGCGGTTTTTCGCCGACGACTAGGCCGGCGGCGTCCATGTCCTGCCAGAGCTTCTCCCTGGCTTCGAAGCGGTCTAAGCCGGCATAGGGGCCGGCGGCAGCGTTGAGGGTGGCGTCTTCGTTGGTGATGTTGACGAAGGGCAGGTTGTGGCGCTGGCCGATGAGGTAGTCGTTGGGATCGTGGCCGGGCGTCACTTTGAGGGCGCCGGTGCCGAATTGCGGGTCGACGTGTTCGTCGGCGATGACGGGGATCTCGCGCTCGAGGATGGGCACGAGGGCGGTACTGCCGATGAGGTGGGCGTAGCGTTCGTCTTCGGGATGGACGGCGACGGCGGTGTCGCCGAGGATGGTTTCGGGCCTGGTGGTGCTGACCTCGACGTGGTCGGTCGAGGAGGCATCGCCGTTGGATGCGCGCAGGGGGTAGCGGAAGGTGTAGAGTTTGCCATCGAGTGGTTCGTGTTCGACTTCGAGGTCGCTGATGGCGCTTTCGCAGCGCGGGCACCAGTTGACGAGATAGTTGCCGCGGTAGATGAGATCGTCGTTATAGAGGCGGATGAAGGCTTCGAGGACGGCGTCGCTGAGGCCGTCGTCGAGGGTGAAGCGTTCGCGGGACCAGTCGCAGGAGATGCCCATGCGGCGCTGCTGGCCGCTGATCTGGCCGTGGTACTCATCCTTCCAGGCCCAGACTTCGTGGAGGAAGCGCTCGCGGCCGAGGTCGTGGCGGGTAGTATCGGTTTCGGCGAGCTTACGTTCTACCACATTCTGGGTGGCGATGCCGGCGTGATCGGTGCCGGGGACCCAGAGTGTGGGGCGGCCGGCCATGCGGTTGTAGCGGATGAGCATGTCCTCGACGGCGCTGGTGATGGCGTGGCCGAGGTGGAGGGCGCCGGTCACGTTGGGGGGCGGCATGGAGATGACGAAGGGCGGGGCGTCGGGGTCGGCGAGGCCGCTTTCGATTTGCTGTTCGGGGCGGAAGAATCCTTGCGACTCCCACCATTCGTAGAGTTTTTCTTCCCACTGTTGCGGCTCGTAGACCGTGGGCATTTCCTGGCGCGTTTCAGGCTGTTTTGTGGTTGTCATTGTTCGCTGTGCTCCCATCGATAGTTTGCCGGCGCTGGACGGCTGGACAGAAGGTTCAAGTATTCGGTCACTGTGTAAGCGAGTCTCAGATGAGAGCGGGTCAAAAAAATAAGTCACAACATCCAAAGGACGAAGTGACTCCGCGGTACCACCTTGGTTAGCAGGCGGGGTTCTTGCCAGCTCTCTCTACCGCGATAACGGGCGGACCCGGGGAGAGCTGTGCAGCAGGTCTGTTGACTCTCCCAGCCTTCTCGGCGACATTCCCCTGTGCGACCATGGCAACCTTTCGGCGATGCCTTGGTCGTCAAGTGCGCTGCGATAACGAACGCCCTTTTCAGCCGGGAGGGCGTCTCTCTGCCGTTCGCGCGCGTGGGTACTCCTCCGGTGCGCTGCTGTTCACAATTTATGCAGGCGATTATAGGTTGCGGGGGGAGAAAAGTCAATTCTGGGCGGGGCAGTGGGGAATGTGCGGGAGCCGAGGTCGGGTATGTTGTTCGACTTTTTGGGGGAGTCGAGGGCAGGCACAAGGCCTGTCCCTACGGGGCGTGTTGGGGGGGGGCGGTGATGGCGACGCGTATTGGCGGGAATGGGCACCCACAAGGGGTGCCCCAACGGGTCGTGCGCAGGTGAAGACCTCGGGGGAGGGGGCCAAGGCAGGCACAAGGCCGGCACGTAAGGGGACCTGATGGGACTGGCGGGACGTGGTC
>VXOE01000197.1 GCA_009840225.1 Caldilineaceae bacterium SB0662_bin_25
ACAAGGGAGGGCCGACTAGGCCCGACCGCCCAAAACTGCAGTGGTCAGTGGTCAGAGAGGGCGGTTTTCTGGCAGAAACCGGAAGGGGAACTGACCGTGGCTTGGTAGCCTCCAGAGGCTTACGAAAGTTCACCCCAATATTTGGATGCATTTCCGGTAGACGATCTTCAGGACACGGGCGGCATCCGGCGCCAGAAAATGCCTAATTGGGCGGACCCCGGAATTGAAATTTCACTTTGCGGCAAAATGCGCCTATGCTATAATCCGAATCGGGCGGGCAGGAAGAATTCTGCCTGCTCCGGCCACCTTCGGCGAAACTGTGGGAGAATCCCTGGAACGGGTTCAGCATATCGTGTACAGGAGCAAGGGATGATTGAAGTTGTGATCGACAGCGTGCGCGTAAGTCTGATGTCCCAGCATCGAATTGTAGTACTGCGAGAAGAGAACGGCGAGAGATATCTCCCCATTTGGATTGGCCCCTTTGAAGCGGACGCGATCACAATACAACTACAGGGCATCGAGGTTGTACGACCGATGACTCATGATCTGCTTCGCCAGATCACGGAATCGCTTGACGGCGAGATCACACATGTTGTCATAAGCGATCTGCAGAACGAGACTTTTTTCGCCGAGATCGTACTTGAAGCGAACGGGGAGTCGCTGGAGATCGACAGCCGGCCCAGCGACGCTGTCGCCCTGGCAGTTCGAGTTGATGTACCCATCTACGTTGCCGAGGAGGTAATGGAGCGGGCCGGTATGCAGCCGGAAGAGGAGTTGGGCGTACTGGGCCAGGGCAGCGACGGCGTCGAGGAGGAGGTTGGAGAAACGAGCGACGAGGATCTCGACGTCTTTCGTGACTTCATTGAAGGACTTGACATCGACAATTAAGGGGGCAAGGTAGAGGGATCCGCTGGCTATAGCCAGGGTGGACCGGCGGAGATGGACAGGGGCTGCGCATTCGCAACAAAAGGGATTTAAGAAGGCGGCGGGGTCGCAACCGAGCGGTTCTCGCCGTTTTTGTCTCTCAAGCGTTTGGCAGCCTCCAAGCTTCTTATGTCATGATTGAACAGCGCAACGAAAGGGCGGTGAGGCGCGCCGTGCCTTGCCTGCGCCTGAACCGATAGGAGTCTCCTTAGGGTACTCGGATGAGCGAAGCAATTGAGGCAATTGTTAAGACGACTCCGGCCAATGTGGAAGCTGAGCAGGCCGTGCTCGGCTCCTTGTTGATCGATCCGGATGCGATTGTAAAAGTCTCTACCACGCTCCAGGACGGAGACTTCTATCGCGAGCCGCATCAGTGGATTTTCAGAGCCTTGTTGGCGCTGCATGAGAGGCGCGAACCTGCCGATTTTGTCACCCTCGTCGACGAACTGGAAAGAAACGATCAGCTTGAGGAGATAGGTGGGCCCGCCTATATCACGCAGCTGATAAACAGTACGCCGACAGCCATCTATGTAGACCACTACGCAAGGATCGTTGAGCGCACGGCCACATTGCGCCGCCTGATCGGGGCAGCCAACCAGATCGTCGAGCTAGCCTATGACGAGAGCCACGATGTGAATGAGGTTGTCGACAGGGCTGAAGCGATCATCTTCGGCGTCAGCGAAAGTCGCATTCACAGGGATCTGACGCCGGTTGCACGAGTGCTTGACGAAGTCGTTGATCAGATCGACTTCCTTGCCCGCAATCAGAATCGGATGATGGGCGTCCCCACGGGCTTTGTTTTGCTGGACAAAATGCTTGGCGGCTTCCAGAAGAGCGATCTGATAATCGTTGCGGGCCGCCCGGGGATGGGCAAGTCCAGCTTGGGGTTGTCAATTGCGCAGAATGCCGCCCGCCGCTACGACGCCCGCGTCGCCGTTTTCAGCCTGGAGATGAGCAGCGAGCAGGTTGTTCAGCGTCTTCTCTCGATCGAGACCGCCATCGACAGCCACCGCCTGCGCATGGGTCAGATCGATGAGGAGGAATGGCCGATCCTGGTCGAGGCTGCCAACACGCTGGCCGGAACCAACATCTTTATCGACGACACGCCCAGTGCATCAGTTTTGGAGATTCGCACAAAGGCGCGAAGGCTCTACGCCGAACGCGGTATCGACCTGATCGTTGTCGATTACATGCAACTGATGTCTGGCGGAGGAAGCGGAACGCGCGGCGAAAACCGTCAGCAGGAGATCAGCTATATCAGCCGTTCGCTCAAAGGATTGGCCCGAGAATTGAATGTACCTGTAATCGCCCTCAGTCAGCTCAGCCGGGCCGTCGAGACGCGGGCCAACAACAAGCCGGTACTTTCCGATCTGCGCGAAAGCGGTTGCCTTAGTGGGGATACGCTGGTCTATCTTCCCGAACTGGGTATGTCTTTCCCGATTCGAGAGCTCGGACAACGCGAAGGGGTCCAGATTGCCGCTCTCGATCAGGCCAGCGCCGGTCTGGTAGCCGCCCGAGTCAGCAACGCCTTCTGCACAGGGACCAGTCCGGTCTTCCGAATTACGACGAATGCGGGCAGAACGATAAGAGCGACTGCCAATCACAATTTTCTAACCAAGAGCGGATGGAAACGCCTGGACGAGCTGCACGCCAAAGAGTTCATCGCCACGACAGATGAGAATGCACTGCGGGCTGTTGTCCCAGGGCCTGAACGGCCTGCCGTGAATTTCGGGGAACTTCCTAACCTTCCTGCCGCCCGAACCGTGTCTCTCCAGGGTACCGAAATGACAAGGGCGCCCCGGGGACGGCTTCAAGACAGCGAACCCAACGCGGCCTCTGTTCCTGACTCAGTTGCAGTGTCATGCGAGAAGAGTATCGAGAACGGGGTAATCTGGGACCAGGTCGTTCAGATCCAGGCCGATGGTGTCGAAGAGGTCTACGACCTTACCGTGCCGGTCTATCACAATTTCGCTGCCAACGGTTTCATTGTCCACAATTCGATTGAGCAGGATGCCGACGTTGTAATCTTCGTCTATCGCGAAGACTACTACAATGAAGAGTCCGAACAGCAGAACATCGCCGATCTGATGGTCGCCAAACACCGCCACGGAACGACCGGTACTGTCAGTCTGTATTTCCGCAAGGAACTTACCCAGTTCCGCGATCTGGAGCTGCGGCGGGAGGTTTTAGACTACTGACGGGCGACTCTGGCGGGGCGCCCATAGTGCTCTTGCATTCATGATGCGTGATTTGGTCGTGCCCTGCAGAAGTTCACCTGGGACCGATCGACGCCAGTCGCCTCGAAGGACAGCCTTCGGAACCCAGGGTTTCGCACACGGATAAGGCAGCAAGTTGCAGGATGCATGAAGGATCCCCGCGGGAGGGATAGTGACTCGACAGTTGCCGGGTTTTGTCGGTTTTCCTGACCAGGATATGCAGGCCGTCGTCGTACCGGACCTGTTCTTCGTCGACCTGCTACCCCAGATCGACGACCTGGCGGAGTTGAAGCTGACAGTCTACTTTTTCTGGCTGTTAAACGAGCAGGAAGGGACACTGCGGTTTGTTCGCGGGGATGACCTGCGCGGCGACGTGACGCTGCTGGACGGCTTGAGCCTGGAAAACAGACTGCGCAGCCCCCTGGATGTGCTCGAAGACGCGCTACAGCGAGCGGTTGCCCGAAACACGCTAATCCGCATGGATGTCGATACAGATCCTAAGGGCGGAGTCCAGCACGACAACGGCCATGGCGGACAAGTTGAGGAGGTCTCAGGTCAAGACAGATGTGAAGCTGCAATCGAGGACTGGTACTTCCTGAATACGGCTAAGGGGCGCCAGAGCGTAGCTGCAATCCGGCAGGGCCGGTTGGCAGAGCTGAGAAGGGTGTTACCGGTCGAAGCCCGGATTCACGTTGAGCGGCCGAACATATTTGTTCTGTACGAGCAGAACTTCGGACTGATGACAGCCTTGATCGCCGACCAACTCAGGGACCTGGAGAAGAGCTATCCTCCCGATTGGATAACTGAAGCCATGGAGATCGCTCTGCTCAACAACAAGCGCCATCTGAACTACATACGGGGGATCCTGAGAAGGTGGGAGACGGAGGGCAAAGACGAAGGCTATGGATGAGTTGAATGACCTTCTACGGGGCTTGACAGACGGGATGAAGGGCGACGCGGGGCAGGAAGTTGGGGCCGCCGCGGATCAACCGACGCCCCCTGAAGCGCGTACAGGGCGATTTCGAAACCGGCCGGCACCGGAAGGGCTGCCTTCCCGATCCCAGCGTCAGGGCAATAACCAGGAGAGCCCCTGCCCGGAATGCGGAGGAGCAGGTTTTCTGATCGACGATCTGCCCCTGGGCCATCCTGAATTCGGCAGGCCCGTTCCCTGCCGTTGCAAGCTGGATGAACGCCGGTCGAGACGGCGACGCCAATTCGGAGATATTCACAACCTGGACGCGCTCGCCAGGTATACTTTCGAAGGATTTGATACGAATCTCTCCTGGCTCCCCGCGCACAAATTGGAGAGCCTGGATAGAGCCTTTAGCGCTGCCCTAGAGTTCGCAGCCCAACCCGAGGGTTGGCTGCTCTTCACCGGCACGTATGGATGCGGGAAGACGCACTTGGCCGCGGCCATCGCCAATCTACGCATAGAGAATGACCAGTCAGCCATATTTGTGGTCGTGCCCGATCTGTTGGACCACCTGCGCTCCACCTTCGGACCCAGCAGCGAAGCCAGCTATGACGACCTCTTTGAGGAGGTTCGAAACACACCGGTTCTCATCCTTGACGACCTCGGTGTACAGGGCGTGACGCCTTGGGCACAGGAGAAGATGTTTCAGATTTTGAATCACCGCTACAACAGCCAACTGCCGACGGTCTTGACGACCAACCAGCGACTTGTAGACCTGGACCAGCGGTTGCGCAGCCGACTGCATGACTTGAACCTCGTGCAACACATTCATATCAGGGCTCCCGACTATCGCGCGGGTGCAGATCCGGTCCACGGCGATCTGAGCACCCTTTCGTTGCACGCTGCACAGAGATTCGAGACTTTCGATGTGCAGCGGCGCAACAGTTCGCCCGCAGAGGTTGCCAACCTGCGGGAGATCAAGCAGTCGGCGATGTTGTTCGCCGAGGATCCTCAGGGATGGATAGTGTTGATTGGGGCGAGTGGTGCTGGCAAGACTCATTTGGCGGCGGCAATATCAAATGAGTTGAGGGCATCAGGGCAAGACGACGTCATGTTTGTCGTCGTTCCCGATCTCCTTGACTACCTGCGGGCCGCGTTCAACCCAGACTCCGGGGATTCACACCAACGACGTTTTGACGAATTGAAGCGTGTGCCGCTGCTGGTTCTGGACAACCTTGGAACGGAGAGTGCGACGCCGTGGGCCAAGGAGAAGCTGTTCCAACTGCTTAACTACCGCCATAGCGCTCTGCTGCCAACGGTCATCACAACGACAGTTGCGGAGGAGAGACTGGACCCCTGGTTGCGTACCCGTATTCGCGATGCTGACTTTTGCCAGGTCTGGACGATCAGGGCAGCGAACTATCGAGGGGGCGGCGACCAGAAGTCGTCGGGCCAGCCTCGTCAAACGCAAGGTTCATCGCGTAGGAAGTACTC
The DNA here is from genome assembly GCA_009840225.1 of Caldilineaceae bacterium SB0662_bin_25. Taxonomy (GTDB): domain Bacteria; phylum Chloroflexota; class Anaerolineae; order Caldilineales; family Caldilineaceae; genus Bin5. Next base: position 5,548 of record VXOE01000197.1, read on the forward strand.
CTGGTAATAGCAAATATTCGCCCCCTTTCTCATTCATTTTGGGCGTATGATATAATTTGTTGGCCCTTTTTCCTCCGTTATATCCATGTGCGTGTGTTTCCTTTGATATGAAGAGGGGGGTCCGTTCAATGCGCTGGCTACGCCTGCCGACACTCTTGATTACAGTCCTGTTTTTTGCTGCATGTGGCCCGCGGGGTGCGTCGGTAGAACCGGCCCTTCCAACCAATACGCCGGTACCGACCTTTACTTCAACCCCGGCCGGTTCGGCGCCCGCGACTGGCGGCGGACAAAGCAGTTCACAGACACAGTCCCAACCTGCCGCTACGCCTGTGCCGCCGGCGGCCACGGCCACGCCTGAGGCGCCCACGGTTACGATAGGCAATGTCCTCATGAACGTGCGGGGAGGTCCTGGCACCAACTACAATATCATCGGCACGGCTTCACCTGGTCAGAAGTTCCCGATTACCGGCAAGAACCCAGGGTTGGGCGACTGGTGGCAGATAGACTACAGTGGGCGCACAGGGTGGGTCTTCGGCCAGCTGGTTACGGCGACAAACTCCGAAACTGTGCAGGTGGCCTTGGTCATCCCGGCGCCTCCGCCGCCGACTGCGACGCCTATTCCACCAACGCCTGTTCCCGTTCCGACGCAGCCGCCGGCGCCTCGATTCCCTTATTCCCTGATTGAAAGAGGAGATTGTCCCCAGAATAGGCAGCAGACGTTCTTTGAAGGCCTGGTCCTTGACAGAAACAACAACCCCAAGAACGGCGTATGTCTTCACATTGCTTTTGGCGGTCCGCGGAACACCAAATGTACTGGGTGCGGAAAGCCTACGGGCAATTGGGGGTTTTCTCCCTTCGGAGGCCCAGCTAATCCAGGTACATTCGTTGAGATCTTTGTAGTAAACTGTCCTGCTTCGGGGTGGGACAATCCAAGAAGTCGCACTAAGGACTTTTCCAACCTTACCCCTCTATCTGAGAAATGGACGACCACGATTAGCAATAGTGTCGGCTGCGCCAACATTACTTTCAAGGAAAACTAGAGAGTCTGTCTGGCGCGAACACTTACTGCGTTGGCCGAGTTAAGATGTGGCCAATTGAACGGGAGTCTTATCGAACACTGTGAAACGCGCAGTACGTGAAACTTTGACGCTTTGGGCCGGCCTGCTGCTCTGCGGCGGACTGGCTCTTTTGCTGTTGGCGCCGAATCCGAGTCGCCAGCTGCTATGGTCTCTGACGGGCGAGGCGGACTTTTTGCCCCAGATCAAAGGGCTTTCTGATCTGGCCGGAGGCATGCTCCGCCCGTCGCTGGATCTTGCTCCTCGGGAGGTAGGAGAGCGTGCCGGCATTTCACCGTTCGGCGTGAATGTCTTTCTTGAGCAGGAGGTAGAACCGGTCAAACGCGAGCAGGCGGTACAGCTGGCGGCACAGGCGGGATTCAGGTGGCTGCGGCAGGAGTTTACATGGGAGGACATCGAAGTTCACGGCAAAGGCGACTTTGAGGACCGCCGCCACGAGCCGGCCCGATCTGCCTGGGAAAAGTACGATCATATTGTTGCGCTTGCCGAACAATACGATTTGCAGCTGATCGTCAGGATCTCAAATCCGCCGGCCTGGAGCCGCGCCGAAGGCAACGACGCCGGTTCGTATGCGCCGCCCGACAGTTACCGGGACTTGGCTGATTTCGCTGGCACCGTGGCCGCTCGTTACAGAGGCAGAGTTCGGTACTACCAACTGTGGAATGAACCCAATATCTACCCCGAATGGGGGAACGCTACCATTGATCCAGAAGCGTACGTCGAGCTACTCAAGGCAGGCGCCGAATCGATCCGCGCCGTGGACCCCGATGCCGTGATAATCGCCGGCGCACTGGCCGCGACCGTCGATATGGACGGAACCACCGTCCCTGGGCGCAGCTTTTCGGACCTGCTCTTCCTGCAGAGAATGTACGATGCGGGCGCGGCGCCCTACTTCAACGTGATGGCCACACAGGGCTACGGGCTCTGGTCCGGGCCGACCGACCGCCGCATGCACCCGCGGGTTATGAATTTCGGGCGGCCGCAGTTCATTCGCGACCTGATGGTAGCCAATGGCGACGGGCACAAGCCAATCTGGATTAGCGAGATGAACTGGAACGCGGCCCCGGTAGAGGTCGAGCCGAGATACGGAAGGGTTAGTCTCGAAGAACAGTCAGCCTACCTGCCTCTGGCCTACGAACGGATCCTAAATGAATGGCGCTGGCTGGGCGTAGCCAATGTATGGTACCTGAAACGGGCGACAGATCTCTGGGAGCAGAATCGACAGCCGGAGGCCTACTTTCGTCTTCTTGCACCGGATTTCACCCCTCAGCCCGTCTACGAGTCGGTCCAGAAGTATATTGCCAGCGTGGACGGCCAAGACTGACCAATGTTGAGGATGACGGCGCGACCGTCTCAGTTACGTTGCGCCCTCTTCGTTTTCGTTCTGGCGCTTGCCGCGTTCTTACGATTCTATTGCCTCACCTGTTCTTCTCTCTGGCACGATGAAGGCAACTCGTGGGCCGTGGCGCAACGGAGTCTAGAACAGATCGCCCGCGACGCCGCGGCCGACATACATCCTCCCGGCTACTACTGGATGCTGAAATTCTGGTCCGGCCTGTTTGGCTTTTCAGCCGGGGGCATTCGCAGCCTTTCCGCACTGTCGGGGATCCTCACGGTAGCGGTAGTCTACAAGACTGCCCTGGAGATCACTTACGGCACCGAAAAGAAACAGCACGAGTTCGCGCTTCTCGCCTCCTTTCTGGCGGCCGTCAGTCCCTTTCAGGTTTTCTATAGCCAGGAAGCGCGCATGTACGCACTGCTGGCCCTGGAAGGTACGGCACTGATGTGGGCACTGCTCGCCCTGAGAAGACGAGTTGCCGCGCAAGGCCTGAGCTCTTCGATAGCAGGGTATGCGGTACTCTATCTGCTTGCGGCTGCGGCGGGCCTGTGGACGCATTACATCTTTGGCGTGCTCATTCTGGCGGCGGTGGGAACTGCCTTCTTGTGGTGTCTGCGAAACAGTGGGCAGCTGTCTGCAGATGGCGGCGAAACCGACTCCGGAACGTATAGAGGAGCATACGACCGGTGGAAGGCATTTGGTCTTTTTCTCATCTTGAACTTCCTGGCGTTTCTGTCGTTCTTGCCCTGGCTGCCTACGGGTATTGACAGTCTCCTCAGCTGGCCCTCCCAGGATGGTATCGCCAGCTCGCTCGAAGGGCTGCGCGTGACACTGCAGACAATTGCGGTTGGGACGGTCCGGACCGGACCACAGCTGGCATGGGGCTGGCTTCTTCTGGTCGCGCTGCTACCAATTTGCGGCCTCTGGCAGTTGCGGCGATCGGGCGCGGGCGCGGCCCTACTCTCCTGGTTGCTACTGCCCGTTGTTGTGGTGTTCAGCTTTGGCCTTGTCAATCCCTCGTTCATGAAGTTTCTGCTTGTTCTGTCTCCGGCCTGGTGTCTGGCCGTGGCCGCCTGTCCTTCGTTGCTCGCAGCCGGGCCAGAGTCAACTCGTCTGCTGGGCTGGCGTTCCTCGGTGAGGATTCATGAGCGGATTGGAAATGCGACAGCATTTCGATTGCCGCTGGCATCTGTTGCGACCGGCTCAGTCGCGGTTATGGCAGCCGCACTCGCAGCAACCGCGCTCCCTGCCTACTACTCCGACACGGCCGCGCGCGATAACTATGCAGGTATCGCCAGCACAGTGGCTGCGCTTGGAGACCCAGATGAGGACCTGGTCGTCCTAAATGCCCCGGGGCAGGCGGATGTCTGGCGCTTCTACGACGTTGGGATTGAATACCTGCCGTTGCCTGCGGAGAGGCCCCCCGATCGAGCCAAAACTGAGGGAACCTTGTTGGAGAAAACAGCGGACCGTCGACGAATCTTTGCTCTTTTCTGGGCGACAGAGCAATCCGATCAGGAGAGAATCGTTGAGAACTGGCTGGGAAGACACGCTTTCAAAGGGTGGGAAAGCTGGCAAGGTAATGTGCGATTCGCTACCTATTCAATGCCTAAAAACCTCTCATGCATGGCGCTGGAAAGGCCTCAAGTTTTTGAGGACTTTGCTGAACTCGCCGAATTTTGTCTCTCAGAGGGTCCGCTGGCCGCGGGTGATACCCTCATGGCGGGCCTACGTTGGCGACCGCTCAGAACACTCGACAGGCGTCTCAAAGTAAGCGTGCAACTGTTGGATTCCCGCGAACAGGTAATTGTTCAGCGCGATGGTGAACCGGCCGGCGGGTCGATGCCGACTACGGTCTGGCAGAAAGACGAAATCGTGGTTGACCACCATGGGCTTACTGTTCCGTTTGGCACGCCTTCTGGCGACTACCGTCTAATCGTCGCGGTCTATGATGCCGAAACCGGCTCACGGATCCCGGTCCAATCCGGCGATGCAGTCGAACTTGCGAGGTTAGAGCTGATCCGTCCCAAGCAGACGGTTCCGGTGTCGATAGTGCCAATTCAGCACCGAACCATTCTTGATTTTGGCAGATTGGATGCTATTGGATATGACTACCATCGTAAGGCGTTTGCCCATGCGCCATTGACGGCTATCCCTGCGGGAGAAATGGTCCAGGTTACACTGTATTGGAATGCGCCTTCACCCCTCCCTTCCGACTGGCCAGAGGACATGAAAATGAGGCTCCTCCTCGGCGATCAGTCCATTGAGGCACCCTTGGCCGGCGGCAGCTATCCAACCAGCCAGTGGCGCGCCGGCGAACTCGTCCGGAGCACTATCGAAATTCGGTTCGATGGTTCGGATCCCGTGCTTTGGCTGGAGGTCGGCGACATACGAAAACGCCTGGGCCGAATCCCCTACGATGGGTAGTGACGGAGCGACTCTGGTGGACCTGAGTCTTGGGGCGAGAGAAGGCAGGCACGAGATCGCCTCCGGACGTTGTCGCGGGGGGTGGCTTTGCGGCACGACATGGGCGGGCAACCGGTGGCGCAGGCAGCAGGCCGGCGACGCGGCGCCAACGCGGCATGGCCTGGCGTAGAGGGGGGCGTTGCGGGGGAACACCCTGCACAAGGGAGGGCCGTAGGCTCGACCGCCCAACTGCAGTGGTTAGTGGTCAGTGGCAGGGTCTTTGGTCGGGGATGGAAGTGAGGACTGGTTAGTGGTTACAAGAGTGCCGCAGACTTGTGCCACTGTTTTGAGATGCACGTCCGACCGTGGTTTCCTTTGACAAGGGGCAATGCGCATAGTAGGATATTGCCGAAGTCTGTAGTGCACCGAATTGGAAGTCGCGCCGGGCCGTCGAGTCTCGAAAGCTCTGTGTCCGGACTTTGCAAGGCGCTCAAGCCAGTGCCAGCAGATCTATGGCAGTGGAGCGGGGAAGGGGTTCCGCCGGATGCGCAAGCCAACCCATCCAGTCATTCTTCCGGATGAGTTGCCCTGCCCAGTAGAAGCAGCCGCTCGCATCATTGGAAGAAAGTGGACGCTCCAGATCGTTCATCGCCTTCTGAATGCCAGCAACAAGCGTTTCTGTGAACTGCAGGAGGAGTTGGGAGGTGTCAATCCAGGCACGCTCAGCAGCAGACTGAAGATGCTGGAAGACGAGGGCCTGGTTATGCGTGAGCAGGTCAGTTCGATACCTCCTCATGTTGAATACAGCCTGTCAGATAAGGGCCGCGAGTTGGCCCCCGTCCTGGCCGAAATTGCCGAATGGAGCCAGCGCTGGATTTGCAGTGAGGATGAGCCGGTTGCCGAGGGACAGCTGAAGCCGGGACCGGAAGGTAAGTTTCATGGATGAAGGAGTGCGGCGAGAATGTTGATTGCAGGCCTCACAGTCGGACTGTTGCAGGAAAACTGCTACATCCTGGGGTGTGAGGATACGCTGCGCGGGGTCATCATCGACCCGGGGGACAGCGCCCGCGCGCTCCTCAACCAAGTCGATGAAATGGGTCTGACGATTGAGAAAATAATCAACACGCATTCGCACTTCGACCATGTACTGGCTGTGAATGCAGTGCGAGCCGCTACCGGCGCTTCCTTTCATCTTCATCACGAGGATCTGCCCATTCTGCATGCAGCGCCTGAGCGAGTTCGCGAGTGGCTGGGCGCCCGCGTCGATCCGATCGACGAACCGGACCATTTCCTGGAGCAGGGCCACGTTATCGAATTCGGAACTGAGGCCCTGGAGGTCCGTTTCACGCCGGGTCACTCACCAGGGCACGTCGTCTTCGTAGACCACGACAATGAGCAGGTCTTCGCCGGTGATACACTATTTCGCGGCAGCATAGGACGTTTCGATCTGCCGCTCGCCGACGGCCGGAAGCTGCTCAACAGCATTCAGACCCAATTGCTGACGCTCCCCGACAACTATGTCGTGTATCCCGGCCACGGAGAAGCGACGACAATAGGAGCAGAACGAGAGACTAATCCGTTTGTTGGCAGGACTGCCGCGTTCTCCCTCACATAACGCACAGGAGAGTGCCATGACGACATTGGCGGGTGGCCTCCAGAGGTTCTTGGGAAGAGAGAGGCGTCGCGCCCGGACAGCCAAATCGGATACCGCGACCGGCGCCGCGACAACGGGCGGTTCAGTTTCGCAGGAGCCGGTTGTGGTCTGGCAGGCTGCAAATCCGATGGAAGCTCAGATTGTCAAAGGACGCCTGCAGAGCGTAGGTATACCAGCCATTGTCCGCGGTGAGTCCATGGGCCGGATATACGGCTTCGTTTACGGTGGACTGGCAGAGCGGGACGTCCTGGTTCCGGCTCCTCTGGCCAAGTCGGCCGAAGAGATCCTTGCTGAGGAGATCGATTGGGACCTGGACGATGGGGACAGTGCATAGTCCCGATCCGGCGTTTCTGCGTGAAGCGCCCATAATTTGGCGGAGTAGTCACGGCCATACAGGCCTGCGGTTTCGTGCCTTTGCGCTTTGTCTGAGAGAAGTAACGCAGCGATTCAGGTAGGAATCAGATGGCTGAACAGTCTCCAATGCAAGACGGATTCACCGAGGAAGAGATGTGGGATAGTCCCATCCCGGCGGGCCTGGCCCGCAAGCGAACCGGCATCAAGCCGCAGTTTCTGGTGGCCGGGCTCTTACTGGTTGGGGTAATCATTTCGCTGATGGTTTATGGACTGACCACGGCCAAAGCGTACTGGTTGACCGTTGACGAGGTACATCAGAAGGGTGACTCTCTGATTTCGCAGCGCCTGCGGGTAAACGGCGTAGTCGTCGAAGGCAGCGAGGACTGGAATGCCGAAGAGGTGACCCTTCGCTTCAAGATAGAGGACGAAGAAAATCCGGGCCGTCAGCTCTCGGTTGTGCACTACGAACCGCGGCCGGACAATTTCCATCGGGCCGCATCGGTGATCGTAGAGGGAGAGCTTCTGCAGGGGGGTGTCATAGAGGCCGATGTACTGCTTCTCAAGTGTCCTAGCCGGTATGAGGAGTCGCCTGAAGACATACTGCTTCAGGCCGCCAATTGATTCACGCCGAACCAGTTTGCGCGGGAAGTGTTACTCGACTGCAGGCCATTGGCGCCTCTATTCCTCTTAGTTTCAAAGGTGTACAGGTTCAGCCCATAGTCGGAAAGAAAGCGATTGTTCAGTAAATGGTCTGCCTGTGCACTTCTACTGATGGCCTCTATCGTAGCTTTCTTCGTGACGCTGACGACGGACAGCCTTAACGCCCAAGAATCCCCTCCGTCTTACGATCCGCAGCAGATACCTGTTCCTCAACGTCCTCCTGTTGCTGGATTGGCCACGGAATCCTACAGACAGAATTGCGCCCCTTGCCACGGGGCAAGCGGTGACGGCGACGGTCCGGCCGGCGCCGCTGCCGACCCTACCGTTTTTTCCGACCCTGCTGAAAGCTGGGAGCGTACACCGGCCGAACTCTTCTTTGTTACAAAGTTCGGCCGCATCGAGAACCTGATGCCGCCGTGGCGCAACAGCTTGAGTGACGAACAGATTTGGCAAGCCGTCTACTACGCCTGGAATCTGCACACTGACGAGAAGCAGGTGGCGGAAGGGGCAGCGCTGTATGCCCAGAGTTGCCAAGCATGCCACGGCGAAGGCGGCCGCGGCGACGGCCCGGATGCCGGTACAGGGCTGCCCGACTTCTCGGCGCAGGACCGGATGGTCTTCATCAGTCAGGCGGAGTTGGCGCGTCGCTGGGGGGAGTCCCACCCTGAATTCGGCGCCAATTGGTCGACAGACGAGAGGCGAGCGGTCCTTGAATTCATCCGCGGCTTCACCTATCGTCCAATATGGAATCCCTTGGAGGTCTCGGGGCCCGGAGCCATTTCCGGGCGGCTTATGCAGGGCACGGAGGATGGGCCTGCGCTTGAACAGTCAGAGGTGGCACTCAACGTCTTCCAGCAGGCCAACTTGCTGACGACTCAAGTCGCCTCCGTCGAGGCGGACGGGAGTTTTGAATTCGAAAACCTGCCAGTGGACGAAGGCTACTATTTCCTGGTGGAGACCGAGCACAGTAACGTCCGTTACACTTCGCCGATCCTGGCGTTCAGCGGACCTGACTTTACCGAAGACCGGACCGGCCCGGAGAGTATCGAAACAACACTTCACGTATTTGAGACAACGACCGACGCGAGTGGTTTGCATGTAACCCGGGCTAACTGGATTATCGAGCACGAGCCGGGAAGTCTGCTCATCGGCCAACTCTACACTTTCGGCAACCGCAGCGGCCGTACATTCGTCAGCAGTAGCAGCGACCTGTTTGATGTACCCGTGACCCTGGCTATTCCACTACCGGATAACGCGCAGGAAGTAGAGATGCAGGACGGGTCGGTGGGCGAAGCCTATCGACTGCGCCAGCAGGTCCTTTACGATACGCGTCCGGTTCTTCCTGGGCCCGGCTCGCGCCAGATTTTCGTGCGATATCGACTGCCGTTTGCCGAGGAGTCCGCCCAGATCAGCTTTTTTGTCCCATACGAAACAGAGTTGCTGAATCTCCTGGTAGCAGACCTGCCCGAACTGGATATAGATCTGACGGTTGAGGGAGTGCCTCGGGAGCCCGCGGGCCAGGAAACAATTCAAGGCATCCTCTTCCGCAGCTGGAGCGGACCGGTTTCCAGTGGCCGGCCTGTAAACCTTGCCCTTCGCGGCCTGATCGCTGCCGGCGGCACAGACCCCAGGCCGGATAGAGACCCCCAGCCGAGCAGGGAGTTGCCGGTTTCCACACCACCGCTTGACGTGCGGATTCCCTTTGCTTTTGGCGGCGTTGTCACAGCCGTTCTTCTTGCCTCTTTCCTCCTTTTCGTCCTGCGTGAAAGGACCAGAACGCCGCAGTCAGCCGAGCAGTTGACCATACGCAGAGAAGAACTGTTGGACAGCATTGCCCGGTTGGACGATCTGCACGCTCTTGGCGAGTTGGATGAGCGTGCCTGGAGGGAGAAGAGGGCTGCACAGAAGAGAGAGTTAATCGACGTTGCTCTAGCCGAAAGTAAGTCACGAGCGGATACATGAACGACCGCACAGTTCCGCTCATTCGTTGCGAGGATGTCAAGAAACGGTTCGGTCACAAACGCGTACTGCGCGATGTCTCCTTCACGGTTTCTGCAGGAGAAGTCCTTTCTTTAGTGGGCGCCAATGGATCGGGCAAGACGACTCTTCTGCGGATAGTATCCGGACTGGACAGGCCGGACGAGGGGGAGGTGTGGTTGGGCCCTGTGCCACTTTCTTCAGCCGCAGTTGGGATACGCCGGTACGTCGGCGTTGTCGCGCATACGCCACTGCTGTACGACCGACTGACCGGCTGGGAAAACCTGGGTTTCTACGCACGCCTGTTTGATCTGGTTGCGCCGCAGAAGCGCATAGAGCATCTTCTCCGGACATTGGATCTTTGGCGTTGGCGGGATGAAGCGGTGCGAACCTACAGCAGGGGAATGTCACAGCGGCTGGCCATCGCAAGGGCTCTACTGCACGATCCCCCTGTCGTCATTCTCGATGAGCCGGATACCGGCCTCGATGGTGACAGCATCGAACTGTTGATCGAAGTCGTGGCTCAGTTGCGATTGAGAGGCCGGGCAATTCTCACCACAACGCACAACCTGGAGCTCGCAGACAGATGGGGCGACCGCGTCTTTGAACTTCGATCCGGACATCTGCATCAATTGGCGTGTCCAGATCGTAGTACCTACTGAGGAGAGGGCACGAGCATCTTTTTCGTGCTCTAGCCGGCGGGCTTTTGTGGGGCCTTCGCGCAATGGTGGCAGATATTTCAGGGGCAGAGCTTATATCACACAGAGCAGGGGGAATTGCGGCATATTTTCGCCATGTGTGGGCAGTCGCGGAGAAAGATATCCGCGCTGAAATGCGTTCCAAGGAGGTGGTGGGGACGATGGCGGCCTTTTCGGTATTGTCCGCAGTTGTATTCGGGCTGGCATTTGACCTGCGAGTCCCCCGTCCCGAGTTGGTCGTGCCCGGAATCCTGTGGGTTATTGTTTTGTTTGCAGGCGTGTTGGGGCTACACCGTTCTTTCGGGTCGGAGGTGGACCACGGCACACTGGCCGGCTTGCTTCTGGCGCCGGTGGAACGGTCGGCAATCTATATGGGCAAGGTTGTGGCGAATCTTGTTTACTTCCTGATTGTTGAAGCTCTTCTCGTGCCCGCGTTGCTTATTCTGTTTGACGTCAATCTACTGAAGCCGATTGTTCTGCTTGGGCTGTTACTGGGTACAATTGGGTACGTGGGCGTTGGCACTCTTTTCGCCGCGCTGACCTCTCGCAACAGGGCCAGAGAGACGCTTTTGCCGGTACTGCTGCTGCCGGTACTCGCTCCCCTCTTCATTGCGGGCGTAGGCCTGACCTCAGTCATAGTAGATGGCCGGGCCGGCTCCGAGGCGTGGCCGTGGCTCGGAATCATAGGGCTCTATGATGCCCTTACTTTTGCCGCCGCCTTTCTATTGGTCGACGTAGTCTGGGAAAACAGCTAGAACACTCGGACGGAAATAGTCTATGAGCACGCTATCCAGTCCATCGAGGCCAGGCCGCTGGTTCAAGCCTCTCATTGTTTTCGACGTCATTGCAGGGCTTGCAATGGTAACGGTGACGTGGGCAGGGCTTCTCCATGCTGGTGACGCGATCAATCTTGCGGGAGAAGAACAGACTGCCCAACGAATATTCTACTTTCACATCGGGAGCAACATTGCGGCATTTCTGGGATTCCTGGGGTCGGTGGTCGGCAGTATCGGCTATCTTTTCAGTCGCCGATTGGTGTGGGATCGCTGGGCCGCGGCGAGTGTTGAAATCGGTACGATCTTCGGGATACTGGTCCTTCTATCAGGTTCGATCTGGGCCAAGCCTGCATGGAATACCTATTGGACGTGGGATCCCCGTCTGACGACAGCCACGATCACTGTCCTGATTTACATCGCCTACATGCTGTTCAGGAACGGGTTCGATGACGCCGAGACGAGAGCCCGCTTTGCGGGGGTCTACGCCATTTTCGCCTTTTTAAGCGTACCCTTGACATACTACAGCGCGCGTCTGTTCCGCTCCATTCATCCCATTGTCTTTGACGGCGCCAACGAGGAAGCGCAAGGCGGCTTTGCGATCGGCCCAACAATGGGGCAGACGCTAACCATTGCCATGATTGGCTTCGCGCTCCTCTTCTTTGCGTTGCTCTTCCACAGGGTCCGTCAATTTGATGCCGAGGCCCGCATTGAAGCACTGCGCGAGAGATTCGACGAATGATCTACCTTGCAACCGTTCTGATCCTATTGTGGCTCTTTGTGGGAGGCTACCTCCTGTACATGCTGGCCCGCCAACGGTCGCTCGAGAATGAACTGCGATCGCTGGAGGAAGCGCTTCGGGACAGAGAGCAGAGAGAGTGAGGCTGGCCCCAGGGCGGGCCGTCTGTTGGTAAGATTGTTTACTTCCTCGCTGGCCTTGTAGTCTTAGAATGGGTTTAGGAGAATTGAAGCACTGCCTATGGCGCAACCGTGGGCAGCACTAAGCCCAAGAACAGGTTGAAGACATGGTGCAAGAGATTTCAAGCGCAGGTAACGTAAGGACAGCTAGTTTGTCCAATGCAACCGGGCAGGCGCAGGCCAGTCGCAGCAGCACTTTCTTCCATTCGCTTGCGTTCGTTATTGGATTTGGCGCGATATTCACACTGCTTGGTTCTGCAGCGGGACTCCTCGGCCAGAATCTGAACTCTTATCTCCCTCTCATCCAGCGTCTTGGTGCGATTCTGCTGGCGATATTCGGGCTGACGACGCTAGGCATAATCGGCTGGATCGTCAACCGACTTCGGGCAAATGAAAGGCTCATAGAGAATCCTGCAGTGGCCGCGCTTGTCGATATTCTTGGCTTTCTCAATGCGCTAATGTATACCGAACGGCGCGTGACTGATCTTCATAAGGTGAAACGGGGGTGGGGATATCTCAGCAGCGCGATGATGGGAGTGAGTTTCAGTGCGGGCTGGGTTCCATGTGTCGGTCCGATTCTGGCGAGCATCCTCTTTCTGGCGAGCGACAGCGCCACTGTCGTTCAGGGGGCTCTGCTCCTGGCTATCTACAGCCTGGGACTTGGGCTGCCCTTCCTGCTTACCGGAGCCGCGTTCGGCAGGGCGACAGCAATTCTGCGCCGGCTCAACCGTCATGCCAATGTCGTCAGCCTGATCAGCGGCGTCTTTCTTCTCTACGTGGCATGGCTTCTCTGGGCCGACCGGTTGACGATGCTGACGACGCAGTTTGCGTTCCTGAATCAGTGGGTCTTTCTGCTGGAGGAGGCATTTTCGTCGACCGTAGGCGTCGATACGGCGTTCAACGCAGGCGCGCTGAACGCGGCGCCACTTGCCTTCATTGCGGGCATCATCAGTTTCATCAGCCCCTGTGTTCTGCCCCTCATTCCGGCCTATATCGGCTATCTGAGCGGGGCCGCGCTCTCGGGCGGCCGGAGTTGAGGGGGGAAAGAAGATTCCAGTGAAGCATCCCGTAATCTTGACAATGGTCGTTGCGATTGCGTTCATGCTATCTGCGTGCGCGGCGGGAGATCAGTTTGACAGCGCTTCAGACGGGTTCACTTCCACGCCTCTTGAGCAGTTCCCTGACAAACTGGGAAGCGGCTTTCCAGTAGCAGACCTCGTCCAGGAGGGCAGCTCAGGTGTGGGAGACTTCGCGCCGAACTTCGCCTTCCTCCTCGCTGACGGACGGGGCGCGGACCTGGCTTCCCTGCAGGGTAAGCCCGTTGTCCTCAATTTCTGGGCCACGTGGTGCGGACCTTGTCGAGCCGAGATGCCTGACCTGGTAGCACTGCATGAAAGCGATACCGATCTTGTCGTGCTCGAAGTAAACGTCGGAGAAGAGTTGTCTGCGGTTGAAGAGTTTGCCACAGAGTTCGGGATGAACATGACGGTCGTTTTGGATCATGAAGATTTGATCCGGCGCGCCTACGAAGTTCGCAACATGCCTACGACTGTTTTCATCCGGGCTGACGGCACAATTGGTGCACGCTGGTCTGGCTTCCTCGCGGGCGAGCAACTGGAACAGTTCGTCGAGCAGATCAAGACCCAATGAGCGGCAACATGCAGGTAGTACTATTCACCAAAACAAACTGCCAGCTATGCGACGCGATCAAGTATGAATTGCTGGATCTTCAGGCCGAATACGCATTTGAGATTCACGAAGAGTTCGTGGAAACCGATTCAAACGCGCAGGAAGACGAGCAACCTGGCGTTCCCCGCGTTCATTTCGAACGAGACGGCAGGGTCATTCTTTGTCTTGATTATCCAGTAAAGCAGGTTGAACTCCGACGCGCTGTGCGTGCAGAGATGAAGGACCGGTCGGGGCGGCAGCCGTGAGCCAGCAGGTGGACTCTAGCGGACGCGAAGAGGCGGAGGACGGCGTCCAGGCGGCGATTGCGCGTCGCGTTGACGGGGCGATTCTGGGGATTGCGCGACACTGGCTCGCCCTTTTCAATGCCGTGGTTGCCCTCTACCTGCTATTACCGTTCCTGGCTCCCGTGCTGGCCAGGGCAGGTCTTGCAACTCCGGCATCTCTGATCTACTCGGTTTACTCTGCGACCTGTCACCAGCTGCCCGAGCGCAGCTATTTCCTCTTCGGCGAGCAGCCCTTCTACAGTCTCTCTGCCCTGGAAACAAGCGGATTAGGCGAAGACCAGGGACTCTTCCAACGCCGTGCCTTCCGCGGCAATGAGAACACCGGATACAAGATAGCAGTCTGTCAGCGTGACGTGGCGATTTACGGATCGGTCGTGGTTGCCGGACTGTTATTCGGCATGCTACGCGGACGGGTCCGCACGATCAGTCTCAGGTTTTATCTGGTACTGCTGATCCCAATCGCTCTTGACGGCCTCACCCAGCTGTTCGGGCTGCGGGAGAGCACCTGGTGGCTGCGCACATTTACGGGCGCCCTATTCGGCGGGGCATCGGTGTGGCTTGCCTATCCCTACATTGAAGCGGCGATGCGGGATGTCGTGCGGTCAGAGGAGATGCGTGTGGGGTAGGTTGGCTTTGCCAGCACAGGGACATCGGGAGGGCCAGGTTCTCTCCTTAGGGTTGCCTCGAGTTGGTCAAACAGTGAAGTCGAGAAATCACCGCTATTTTGGTTCCATCAGCACTGAGCCAAACTTGGCAAGATTACATAGCCTGTTGCGACGGCAAGAGTAGGCAAGTAACCTCTTGGTATTTCGATCTGTCATTCGTCAGGAACTTGCTGATTGAACGTCTGGGTAACCACTATGGTTCGAGAAGTTGAAGACTGAACTCAAACTGTAAGAAGCATGGTAATCACCAAGCCAAGTTCTGTGTGTGTGTACGGAGAGCGGTCTGTCTGGGTGGAATGTACGGTCATTATTTCTGTAGCGGGCTCGCGATAGTCATGGCGGTGAACGTTGGGCCTGATTAGGCGTTGCCTCTCCTACCTTGCCTGCGCGGGCACATACTGGGAATCTGCCAAGATGAGGGGTGGGGTGGGGTGGGGGGTTAATC
>VXOE01000248.1 GCA_009840225.1 Caldilineaceae bacterium SB0662_bin_25
GGCGAGGCAACTCCCATACATACCCAACGTTCACCGCTATGACCATCGCAAGCCCGCTACAGAAATACTCACGGTACATTCCACCCAGACAGACCGCACACAGTGAACACAGAACATGGCTTGGCAGTCACTAAAAACTAAAAACTGACTACTAAAAGCTGCCCTACAACTACTCCAGTTCCCGGCGCAGCAGACCGCGTTCCCGGTAGACGGCAGCGGCCTCCTCGACAAAGCCGGCCGTGGCCGCGGCGTTGAACTCATCGCGCAGGCGCTGCGCCAGCGCCTGGTATTCCTCGAAGCTGCAGCGTCCGGGCCGCAGCATCTCGTACATCTCCAGGAGCGTCTCGTTGGGGACGGCCGTCAGCTCGGAAGCCCGTTCCAGGTTCTGCGCCAGTTGCGGGTAGCCGGCGCCGCGGGCGATTTCAGCCTGGGCGCGCAGCGTCTCCGCGCTGATGCTGTAGTCCTCGGAGGAGATATCTTCGCTCAGCGTCTTCTGCAGCGAAAGATCGCGCAAGGGCCGCCCGCTGGCCGCGGCGAGAGTGTCATTCCGGTTGGCGTAGAGGGGATAGTCTCCGTTTGAGGACTGCGAGGTATTTCCTCGCTCCTCACTTCTTTCGTCTGTCATGATCCAGCGTCCTTGCGCTCAAGGCCGGGGGAAGAGCAGTTCTCTCACGCCTCTCTCCTCTCCCCTCACCCCTCGTCGTCCCTCACACATCCGGCTCCCAGCGGAAGTAAAGCTCCTGGGGCGCCTTTTCTTGAATATCATCGATCTCCCGGCGGTGCAGCAGGGCCGTCTTGACGATCAGCCGCAGCCGCGCGCCGTTGTCGACCTTGACGCCGACCGGCAGGGGGCTGAGCCCCTTGGCATAGCGGGCCGCGTTGCGCCCGATCGCCTGGTAAATCTCCAGCGTCAGGCTGGGCGACTGCGGGAACAGCTCCAGGTTGTTGAGCGGCGCCAGCCCCCGTTTCTGGATGACGGTCGTGCCGCGGCTCTGCAGCCCGACGGCGATGCCGGAGCCGCTCAAACGTGCGCCCGCGTGGCCTATGGCGGCACAGTCGGCGCTGTGATAGACCCGCACGACGCGGCCGTAAAATTCCTCCTCTGCCACACCGGTGAGCAGCGCTTCCAGCACCTCCTCATGATCCAGTTCGCCGATCGTCTTCACCAGCGAGGTCCCATAGGCCGGCCCCACCGCGACCACGATTTCGTTGGCCGTGGCGCCCACTTTGGCCGTGCTGATCTCGGCCAGGTTGGGCAGCGGCTCCCCCACCTGCGCGTCGATAAAGTCGCGCGGCGACTTCTGCTGGGGAATGCGCTGCAGCGCGTCCCAGGTTTCGCCTTCGAGGCGATAGCCTGTGCCGGGCCCGGTGTAGTCGTTGTTGTCGTTGATGGCGCTGATCACGTTGAAACCGTCGCCAAAGATCGCCGAAGGTTGCAGGTAGTCCCCCGCCACCCGCTGACGGCCCATTTCGAGCAGGTTGGCGGCCGCCTGCTCAAACCCGCTGCGGTGCAGCGCGCGTACGACGTCCGACAGGTTGGCCGTGCCCTCCAGGAAGCGGTCGGCCGCGGCCAGGTCTGCCACCATGTCGCGCGCCGGCATATCCTCGCTGCTGTGGGCGAGCGCGGCCGCCTCCACCTCCTCGTCGTCGATAGGCGGGAATTCCAGCTCGGCGTAGATCGCCTGCAGCGCCTGCGCGGCCTGGCGGCGGGCTGCGATGGCTTCTTCCTCGCGTACCGGGCGGATGCCGCCATTGACCTGCATATCGCGTTGAATCACAGTCCAGTCATCGAAGTCTTCGGCGTCGAAGTTGCCGCCGCCGAACATGTTGTCCTGCTTGGGAATGGCGCTGTAGCCGGAGCAGATGAAATCGGTGCCGGGGATCATCTGCAGCATCAGTTTGGCCGTCTTGCGCAGGGCCGAGTGGGAGGCCAGCGCGTCGTTGCCCGACGCGCATTCCAGCCCCAGCATCGACGCCAGCAGATTCTCGGCCAGCACGCCGCGCACGCCGCCGGGCAGCGCTTCCGGCAGCGCGATGCAGGAGATGGAGCCGTTCTGCACGCCCTGGCTTCCTGCCCCCTTCGTTATCAGCAGGCAGCGGGCCTCCAGATAGAGCATCGAACACTGCTCGGCGTAGCCCATCAGCGCCTCCGAGCCGGTGCCGGAGGTGAAGCGTACCTTGATGCCCCGGCTGGCGTAGGCCGAGGCCAGAAAGGCCTTCGACCACGGCGTGTCGTCGCCGTCGACAAAGGAGCGCTCGCTGCCGTAGACCGAGAGCGTCTCCGCGTAGGAGGTCAGCCCCTTAATCCCCAGTCGCAGCCCGAACGCCTCTTCGACCGCGCACTGGGTGAGCACGCCGCCGCGGCTGGTCTGCGAGCCGACGAGAATGGCGAGCGCGTTGAGAGGCGCGGCGCGCGCCACGCGCACCGTCGTCTCGATCTCGGCAAAGCCGCGCAGCGCCGCCTCGGCCGCGTCCGCGGCCAGCAGCGCCGGGTTCTCGCGCCAGTTGGTGACGTGGGCCTGGTTGGCCGGGGTCTTGCGCACCCGCATCTTGCCAAGCCCCATCATCATCTCCAGCACGTTCATGTGACGCACGATCTCGCACAGCTTGGCCGGCGTGCAGCCGTCGGCCAGGCGGCGGATGGTGGGTTGCGGCACGTTGATGTCGACCAGCATGCGCGCCATCTGGTGCGAAGGCGTAGCCATCGCCTCTTCGGCCACCGCCAGATCCAGCGCGTGATCGGCGATGAAGCGGTCGAGCGCGTCGAAGTCGGCCCGCTCTTTGCCGTCCATCTCCATAACCTGCCCGTCGACGACACGCAGCGACGGCTGCGGGTCATAGGGGCTGTCGGCGACGGTCAGACCGGCTTCGGCCCACTCTTCGACGTAGGTCTCGCGGTTGATGTCGCGCCCGGCGAGAATGGAAAAGCGCCGCGAGCCGGTATCCCCGTTGACGCTGCGGTCCACCGTGGCTGTTGTGGTCATTCCTCGTCCTCGACTCCTTGCCCGAAGGCGATCACATAACCGTCGGGATCGCGTACGGCGAACTCCATGTTGTCGTATTCGTGCTGGTGCGTCAGGCCGTAGGCGAACTCGGCGCCCTTGGCCTCGAACTCGGCATGGAGCGCCCGCACATTCCGAACCCAGACATAGGCGTCCCAGAGGCCGCCCCGTGATTCGTTGGGCGTAATCGTGCTGACGTCCTTGACCTGTTTGAGCATGAAGATAAAGCCGTCGCGGTCGGGCATGGCGAAAGTCGGCGGTACGCCCCACAGGCGGGGCCGCGTGAAACCAAGCACATCGCAGTAGTAGTCGAGGGATGCATCCAGGTCGCGTATAAAGAAATAGGGGGCGGAGCCGGTCAGGGTCGGGGCATTTTCGGGTGGCATTGGAGAATCCAGGGACCTGGTAGAACTATGGTGTCGGTCAGAGCGCGGCGCCGGTGGCGTCAACGCTTCGGGCCGCTGTCGGCGTTGCGTTCATTCCTCGTCCTCGATTCCCTGTCCGAAGGCGATGAAGTGGCCGTCCGGGTCATACACGGCGAACTCGATGTTGTCGTATTCGTGCTGGTGCGTGAGGCCGTAGGCGAACTCGGCGCCCTTGGCCTCGAATTCGGCATAGAGTTTCCTTACATTCCGAACCCAGACGTAAGCATCCCAGTAGCCGCCCCGCTCCCGGTTGGGGACAATCTCATGCTTGGGGCCCACCTGCTTCAGCATGAAGATGAAGCCGTCGCGAAAGGGCATGGCGAATGTCGGCGGCTCTCCCCAAAGGTGGGGCCGGGTGAAACCGAGCACATCGCAGTAGTAATCGAGCGACGCAGCCAGATTGCGCACATTGAAATAGGGGGCGGTACCGACCAGCGTCGGGCTGTTCTCGGATGGCATTACGATACTCCAAGGTGGAGGGAAGGGTGGCTGTATTGGTTATGATGCGGCAACAACCGTTGGTGAAGCTAGAAGGGGAGAGACCACCGCCCGCTGCCGCTCGAATTTCGACCGTGATCTATTTGATATATAACACATGCTACGTTCTAGTATGCGCTCACTTCTCTAGAGAGGGCAACCCTCCCAGATCGTCCAGGATCTGTTGAAGTTGGGGGGGCAACTCAAGCAGTGATTGGCTGGCGATACGCCATACATTAGCGACGTCTACTGCAAAGTAGCCGTGAATAGCGATGTTGCGAAAGCCAATCATACTTTTCCAAGGTACTTCCGGGAAACGGTCTCGCAGTTCGCCTGGAATCTGACTGGCAGCTTCACCGATGATTTCCAGATTGCGGGTCACTGCGTCCTGGTAGAGTTCCGTATTGAGAAATATCTCCTCGTCCATATCTTGGATGTAGCGAGCCACTCTCTCACAGGAGAGGATCATCTCTGAGAGATAGAGACGAGCATCCCGTTTACACACGAATCAGATCTTTCTCGATAAAATGGCGGAGTAGAGGCTTTCTGTCGATCGCGCCGCGCGTTAGCAGTTCAACCTTGGTTTCCAGTAGGTCCGTCAGATAATCGTGGAGATCGACGAACTCCCAGCCCAATGGTGCGCTCAACGTGACCAGAATGTCCAAGTCGCTTGCCTCAGTTTGCTCACCGCGGGCATAGGAACCAAAGAGAGCGATCTCCTCCACGTAGAACCGGTTCTTCAGTTCGGAACGGTGGGAACGCAGGATTTGGCAAATTTCCTCTAGATCTTTCATGGTTCCATTTCTCGCAACAAGCTACCATCCTTCTCTGGTGTTCCCCAATTCAACAAAACAGTTCTCTATTCGAACATCAAGTCGCGCACGGCACTGATCGTGGGGACGCTCTGTTCGACCTCCTCTTAGTTGATGACCAGCGGCTGCGAGAAGGATAACAATATCGCCTACGACGCAGCAACGGCAGTTGGTGCCGTTGCGTCGAAATTCGTTTCTTCGAAGAGAACGACATCCAGAAACTCTACCGGTTCGGCGTCCCGGCCGTTTTCCCAGAGAAGCGAGAAAAACCAGATCCCGCTTTCGCCGGCTGTGAAGCTGGCGGGGCTGTAATGGCTGCGCTGTTCCTGTTTCATGTCATCGTAACTATCCGGCAGTTCAAACAACGCGTTTTCTTCGACCATTTCCGGTTCGTAATAAACGGGCCAGTCCCACATCTGCCCCTGATATGGTTTGTTTCGAAGATGCAGGATGTTGGCATATTCCCGCACCTTCGCTAGTTCGGGGATGCGATTGTCTTGTCCCCTACCGAGATGACGCTCCATCGCTATTCAGACATCGAGTCAAGCGCGGCGCCGATGGCGTCGACGATCTGATCGACCTCGTCTTCATTGATGACCAGCGGCGGCGAGAAGGCCAGGCTCCCGTTCAGGGCGCGTGTACGCACGCCGCGCGCCGCGGTCGCATTCTGCAGGCTCATGGCCAGTTCATTGTCCGGCTCTTTGGTCTCCTCGTCCTTGATGAATTCGACGGCGCACAGGAGGCCCAGGCCGCGCACGTCGCCCACGTTACCGAATTCGCTCAACCTGGCCAGTCCGCTGCGCAGCCGCTCGCCCATCTCTGCCGAACGCTCGGCCAGCTTTTCATCCTCGAGAATGGCGATGTTGCGCAGGCCGACCGCGCAGGAGGCGGCGTGGCCGGAGTAGGTGAAGCCGTGCAGCCAGGCCTCATCCTGCGGCGCGCTGTTCATGGCGTCGAGGATGCGGTCGCTGATCTGGATGCCGCCCAACGGCAGGTAACCGCTGGTGATGCCTTTGGCGAAGGCAAGGATGTCCGGTTCGATGCCGTAACGGTTGAGCGCAAACATCTCGCCGGTGCGCCCGAAGCCGCAGATCACCTCGTCGGCGATCAGCAAAACGTCGTGCTTGTCGCAGATGGCGCGCACACGCGGAAAGTAGTCCTCCGGCGGCACGAAGACGCCGCCGACGCCCTGCACCGGCTCGGCGATCAACGCGGCCACCGTCTCCGGCCCTTCACGCAGGATCGTCTCCTCCAGATCGCGCGCCGCAGCCTCGCCCACCGTCTCGCCTTCCTGCAGGTCTCCTTCGTAGCGATAGGGGTGGGGCGCGTGGCAGTAGACGAAGTTGGGCACCAGCGGGCCAAACATCTTGTGGTAGCGGGGAACGCTGGTGGCGCTGGTGGTGGCCAGAGTGATGCCGTGATAGGATTCGTGGCGGGAGATGATCTTGACCTTGTCCGGCTGCCCCTCACGCTTCCAGAAGTAGCGGGCCGTCTTGAAGGCGGTGTCGTTGCTTTCAGAGCCGCCGCAGGTGAAGAAGGTCGTCTTCAGGCTGGGGTAGGCGTAGCCGGAGAGCTTATAGGCCAGTTCGCTGGCCGGCAGGTTGGTCATGCCCGCGAAGTTGGAGGTATAGGCCAGATCCTGCATCTGCGCGTAGGCGGCCTCCGCCAGTTCGGTGCGGCCATAGCCGACATTCACATTCCACAGACCGGCCATCGCGTCGAGGATCTTGCGGCCGTCGGTAGTGTGAAGCCAGACGCCCTCGGCACGCTCCACAATGATCGGATTCTCGGACTGGGAAGGGTGGTGCAGAGGATGGAGCTGTCGTCTATCCTGCTCGAGTAAGGATGGCTTTTCCTGGATGGCTGCCATTAGTTTCTCCTTGGTCAATGCGGCTCACTGGCCGCGCGCCGCTGCGCCGTTGGCAAAGGGCGTCAGATGGCGGGTGAAGTGGGTGTTCAGCACCTTTTCGTAGGCTTCCTCGTGGTCGGCGATCAGGCCGTGAATCTGCGCGCCGAAGCGGTCCAGATTGGAGCCGAATGTCACGTGCAGCAGTTGGCGGGCGTCGAACTGCTCCAGCAGTCCCGGCAGGTCTGCGTCGGACAGGTCGGCGTTGGCGGGTACCTTGTCCGGCTGGCAGTCGAGGAAGTAGGTCTTGCGATCGGTCTCGAAGCGGGCGCGCGAGTGGTCGAGTATCTGGCGGAAGAGGGATGTGTCAAGGTCGGCGATGACGCGCAGCGCCTCCAGATAGCTGGTGCCGGCCGTCTTGACATGCACCCGGTCGTCGGCGTACTTGGCGACCAGCGGGTAGATGCTGAACTTGTCGGAACCGGTGTGGACGCTCAGTTTGTAGGCGTCGAAATGCTTCAGAATGGCCGCGTGCTTGATCAGCTCCGCTTCGAACGGCGCGGTGTCGCCGATATAGTCGACGCCTTTCTGAAACTTGCCCACAAAGCGAGGCGCGAGACTGACGACCGGCAGGTCCCGCCGCAACAGTTCGTGCGCCATAAAGTAGTGTTCGTAGATCGATGTCGGCGTCTCGGTCTCGTCCACCGACATTTCCAGGTCATAGCGCGTGCCGCGCATCTGCTGATCGAGCGCGGCCGCGATATCCAGCGTGTGAACGATGGCGCGTCCGTACTTCGCCAGCGCCCGCAGCAGGCTCGCTTCACTGAAGGTCAGAGTCAGCCCAGCCAGCTCGATGGGCGCTGCCAGATAGTCAGATCGCAGCGCGTCCAGGTCGGTATCCAGCCGCGCCCAGGGCAGCGCCTCGACCTTGGCGCGCAATGCCGGCAACGAGTCGGTCTCGGCGTCGTTGTCGACGTGGTCGCTGGGGTCGATCGTGTAGAAGGTGTAGCCGGCGGCGACGAACGCGGGCAGGTCGCTCACCAGTTTCACATGGTCGGCGTCCGCACCCCAAGGGTCGCGCCAACCCATCTGCACCACGCCCCACATGGCGTCGTCCACCACCTCCTGCGGCGTGCGCCCGATGCGGTCGTTCTCGCGCACCGACTGCTGCGCAAAAATCGGCGCGATGCCGGTGCCCTCGACCGAGCGGATGTGGCCGGGCGTGGCCGCGCCCAACCGGTCACCGAAACCGAAGGAGGTCTCCACGCCCAGCGGCACGGGATTCAGCCAGGACAGCCGTCTTCGCAGCGCGGCCGCGTTCGCCGCGGTCAGCGGGCAGAGCAGCATCCCGTTCGCTATATCGCCGCTGAAACCGGTGGTATCGCCCTGCACGCAGAGCTTCTTGTCCCTGCCGTCGCGTGCCAGCGCGTAGGTCGTTCCATCCTGTTCGATAACCGAGTGCGGGTACTGCTTCAGCTGTGTCATTGTGCGGCTTTCCACAAGCAGTTCATCTGATTTCAATGAGGAGTGTGTACAGCATTATACATCCCGGTCAGGCAAGGCGCGCTCGGCGCGGAGCTCCCTTTGCCAGGCAACGGGGTCGGGAATCGTGGAAAATGTGTCTCTTCGTGCAAGCTCCGCCAACACCTCGGCCATCAATTTCCCTCGCTTAGACGAGATTTCGGAATCCTGCTCCTCCGGGAACGTAACATAGACTTGCAAGGCGCCCGATGTTTCAGGCGGACGTTCGAGCCACTCGATCTGGTTATCGTGAAGGATCGCCTTGTACGTGCGCATATCCCTAACCCAAGTACTGCCGAGGCCAATTGACCGTGAAAAATACACACCGCGAACCAGCGGTTCCGTATCCCTTGCCGCCTCATCGTTAGAAGGCTAGAATACACGAGAAGCAGTTTCTGCGCTACTCACAGGGGATACGAACCCGCAACCCTGTAACCGGTATCCGCAGCCGCGATCACTTGAAAATCCAGAATAAAACGGGTGCTGACAATGCAGATCCATCTCCAATACGGCCAGGACGGGCTGACAGCCGAGCTGCCCACCGAAAACGCGACCATCATCCGTCCGCGCTTTGTAGAGGGGCTGCTGGACGAGCCTGCCGCGTTCCGGGAAGCGGTGCGGCGGCCCATCGGCGCGCGCCCTCTGGCCGAGGCGGTCGTTGCGCACGAGCGCGTCGCCATCGTCATCGCCGACGGCACCCGCCCGCTGCCCTCGGCGCGGCTGCTGCCCTGGATTCTGGCGGAGTTGGCGCATGTGCCGGAGGAGAATGTCACCATCGTCGTCGGCACCGGTACGCACCGGCCCAACACCGCGGAGGAGCTTGAGCAGATCGTGGGGAAGGCGGTCTACCGGCGGCTGCGCGTGATCAACCACAACGCCTACGCGGAAGAAAGCATGGCGGTCGTGCGGCCCGGGCAGGATGGTCGCGGTCCGCTGATGATGAACCGGGAATACGCGGACGCCGACCGGCGCATCCTCGTCGGCTTCATCGAGCCGCACTTCATGGCCGGCTTTTCAGGCGGCTACAAGGCCGTCTTCCCCGGTGTGGCCGACCTGGCTTCCATTATGCACTATCACCGCGCCGAGATGATCGGCCATCCGCAGAGCAAGTGGGGCGTGCTCGCGGGCAACCCGACCCAGGAGCAGATCCGCGCCAACGGGTCAGTCCTGCCGGTCGATTTTCTGGTGAATGTCACCCTCAATCACAAGCGCCAGATCACCCGCTTTTTCTGCGGCGACGTCATCGTCGCCCACGAAGAGGGCTGCCGTTACGCGAAGGAGACGGCGATGGCTGCCGTCGACCGCAGCTTCCCGCTCGTGATCACCACCAACAGCGGCTTTCCCCTCGACCAGAACCTCTACCAGTCGGTGAAGGGGATGTGCGCCGCCGCCGAGATCATCGAGGACGACGGCGAGATGATCGTGGCCGCCCGCTGCAACGACGGCTTCCCCGCGCACGGCAACTTTACCAAGCTGCTCTACGAGCACAGTTCGCCGCAGGCCATGCTGGAGACGATCTTCCGTCCCGGTTTTCACATGCTCGATCAGTGGCAGGTGCAGAAGTTCGCCGAGGTGGCGCTGCGGGCGCAGGTGGCGATCTACAGCGAGTTGGAGCCCGATGCGGTGTCCCGCGCCGGCCTCACCCCGGTCGCCGACCTGAATGAACACATCCACACAGCCGTTGCCAATCTGGGGCCCGACGCACCGGTCGCGGTGCTGCCGGAGGGACCCATGACGATTCCCTATCTGGTGTAGGCGCGCTTTTGAGGTGGATCACGTTTGAAACCAAGACTGTCGGCATGGATTAAAGTCCGTTTGTTCTGTTCTTGCTGAGAACGCACAGTCCCGCTATATTTGAAGAATGAGTTCCTCTACAAGTCTAAGCACACAGTTTGGAAATATCTATTTCGGCGATCCTTTGCCGTATATCAGATCGATAAGGCCATGCGAAATCCAAAATCCAAAAGCGCTCATCTCCACAAGCTATCGGGACGCAAAGTAAAAATGACATCATGTGTAGCGGAAGAACCCGACCCGCCCACTGATCCGCTGAAATTTGAAGAATGGTGTGAATCTGGCAAGTCAGGAAGGCCGATTCAGACACATATTGGAGACTGTGGTGTCGTGCAATATATAGTTGATGAAAAAGTCTTGTGCGTACTCTTCGAGGACGGAGATGAACGTTTGCTTTACGTAGATGAAGTGTCTCTGTTGCCTTCCAGAGTGAGCGATTAAATTTTCATCAACTTGTCGTGGTCCGGCTCTATATGGGTTTCTGTCTCATGATTCCCTCGTTTACGGGCATGACAAGGCCCAGAGCACTATGCTAAAGAAAATTAGTGGCATGCTCACAACGAATTTGGCATGATGAAGCCCATTTTGTCACCTTGGTCCGAAGAATTCGAGGATTTTGCACGTGCAATTGACAGAAGTGCCATAGTAGTCGCCCCATTCATTACAGCACGCCCTCTGCAGAGATTTGTATCCCTTCTTGATTCTTGTAGTCATCCCCGAATCAGTTTGATCACTAATTTGGCTGTAGATAGCCTTCTGCAAGGTTCTGTTGACGGGAATGCCATCGCAGAGTTTTGCAGAATGATTCCAACGGCCACGGTTCGTCACCTTCCAGGGTTACATGCCAAGGCATATGTAGCTGATGAACATATGGCAATAATAACCTCTGGCAATCTCACACTCGACTCTCTTTATCGGAACTACGAGTATGGTATCCAAATCCATGACCCCACAATAGTTCGAAGAATTGCCCGCGATTTGCAGGACTATGGGAGCCTAGGAGCGAGCGTATCTCTTGAGGAAATGGATCATATAGCTGATGTTGCTGCAACTTTGAGGGACAAACATTCCAGGAAACTCAATTCTGCGCGCATAAATCTCAGGCAAGAATTCGAGATTCAGTTGGAGAGTGTACGTGAATCTTTAATGCGATTACGAGGCAAACCAGGAGAGAGTACAAATGCGATATTCGCGAGGACGATACTTTATCTCCTGAAAAATAAGTCTTTAACGACTCGTGAGATGCATCCACTTATACAGAATATCCACCCAGATTTATGTGATGACCAAATAGACAGAATAATAAATGGCATACAATTCGGTAAGGAATGGAAGCATCGTGTCAGAGGAGCACAGGTAGATCTGAGACGAAAAGGGCTAATAGAGCTTGTCAATGGACATTGGCAGCTTGTCTAATGTGAATTTTGCTGGGCATCAAGACTTTTCAAATGGGCTGCACCGTGAGAACGCGGGTACTTCTCCATGCTTTTATGCGATAGAGGGAAAAGCAGGCTCTCAATACTCACGCGCTCTAGTCCACAAGCCCCTCGTTCAGGCGCAGGCCAAAGCCGGGCGCGTCGCTAGGGGTTAGATACCCGTCGATAGGCTGCGGCGCGTCCAGCCACAGTTCCTCATCCGTCCGCTGCCGGTTGCCCAGCACCAGTTCGCCCAGCTCTTCACACGCCATCCCCGCAATAACGTGCAGGCCCCACGGCTCTCCGCCCCGGTGCAGGACCACGGTAGCGCCGGCCTCTTGCGCCTGCTCGACGATGCGCCGCGTGGCGGTGACGCCGCCGCACCAGGTCACGTCCGGCTGCCAGATGTCGAGCGCGCCGGCCCGGGCAATGTCGGCAAAGCGGTGGTGGGTGAAGTCGTGCTCGCCCCCGGCCAGCTGAATCGGCTTGATCTGCGGACGCAGTGCCGCCAGTCCGTCCAGATCGTCAGGCGTCAGCACATCCTCGAACCAGTAGATGTCGTAAGGCGCCAGCGTGCGCGCCATCTCCCGCGTCGCCTCGGCATCCCAGGCCATGTAACAGTCGAACATGAGCAGCGAGTCCGCGCCCAGATGCCGGCGCGACGCTTCCGCCGCGGCCGCCGCGCGTTCCAATGCGGAGGCGCCCTGCGGACCGCCAAAGGGCACCTTGTGCGCGGTGAACCCGCTCTCGGCGAACCATTCAGGATCGTCGCCTGAGGCGTAGGCGCGGATGCGGGGTGCGGATGTAGCCCCCAACAGCGAGTACACCGGCTGCCGCTCTGCCCTGCCCAGGAGGTCCCACAGGGCAATGTCGATGCCGCTGAGCGCCATGATGGCGATGCCGCCGCGTCCGTAGGGGATCGAGGCCGCGTACAGCTTGTCCCACAGGCGTTCGATGTCGGCGGGGCTGTCGCAGACCTCGCCCAGCAGCAGCTCGCGCAGATGGCGGTTGACCACCTCGACCGCGGCCACACCGCCGCCGCCATACCCGTAGCCGCTGACCCCGGCGTCCGTCTCGACGCGCACGACGATCTGCCACAGGTAGGGGCGCCAGCCGCCCAGCGGTTGACGGTAGTTGGGGTAGATTGCGCGGATGTCGGTGACTTTCATGGGGAGTCGGTATATGGAGATGTGCCGTGACTACGACCCGAATATCTCGTCCACCTTCAGGCTGAACCCGGCAAGCGTTGGCGAACTCAGCGTGTCGCCTTCGCCGAACGTGTCAACGACCTCATAGCCATCGTCTCCCAGCAACAGAACAGTGATAGCGCCCGCGTCTGTGCCCACCACCCAGTACTCTTTGACGCCGTGTTGTGCGTAGAGCGCACGCTTGTATCCTCTGTCCCGCCCGGCTGTGGAGGGGGAGAGGATCTCAACCACGAGGTCAGGGGCGCCCTGTATGTTGTCCGGGGTGATGATGTGCGTTCGCTCGCTGGAGACGAACAAGAGGTCAGGCTGCACTACGTCGACATCCGAAAGCACGACATCCGTGGAGGAGTAGTAGATGCGCCCCAGACCGTTGGCCTTCACAAAGGTCATCAGATGGTATCCCAATTCTGCCTGCGTCCTCTGGTGTGCTTCGTTGGGCGCGGGGGTCGCAACCAGCACCCCGTCCAGGAGTTCGCAGCGCTTGTCTTCAGGTGTAGTAAGGTAGTCTGTAAATGTGAGTCTTAACCGCGGCTTCTCACGAATCATCCAATCGTCTCCGACCTGAACTTTTAGGCCGCTTCTCGACGCTTTGCTCTAATCAAACCGGATGATAGTAACGCCCAACTGCAGCAAGCCCAAGTTTCATCGCGCAAATCTGTCACAGAAAGCAGGACTGCACCGACGCTGCTTGCGTCCACACCAGCCACCACTACCCCTTCGTCCACGGCCTGCGTTCCTCCGCGAACGGAAACGTCCCGTCGTACCCGCGCGGCGTCGACACGTGCCAGATCCCCTCGTACATCGGCGTCAGCTGGTAGTGACAGACGACATTGCTGCGCTCGATGTGCTCCTGGTGCTTGGCGCCCTGGTGGGGGATGTGGTTGATGAAGATAACGCAGTCGCCCGCCTTGGGATAGAGGATGACGTGCTCCTGCGCCTCGCACCAGGCCTCGAACTTGGGCCGGTCCATGGGGTCGAGGTGGGGTGGTTCGATCTTGTGCCCGTCCTTGACAAACTTCAAATGGGCCAGGTCCGGCCCGTTGTCCTGAAAGTAGAAGGTAGTGTTGACGCCCACCGGCTGCACCGCCAAACGGGCACGGCCGAGTTCGCGCTTCTCCTGCCAGTAGCCGTAGAAATCGAGATGCCATTCCTGGAGGTAGGGTCCCGGGTTGATGTGCGCGCGGAAGCTGCGCAGCTGGCACTGCCGTCCCATCATCCCTTCCAGGATCGGGCGAATGCTGGGATGGCCGACCAGGGGCGCATAGGTCTCCGGCTCACGGTCCAGGAGGGTGTCGAACCACATATTGCCGACGGCGTTCAGCCCCTCTTCCCAGCCCATCGCCCGCGCATGGTTGATGCGCTGCCGGACGTGCTCGGTTTCTTCTGGCGTGAGCGCGTTCTCGACGGTAATGAAGCCGTCTTCTTCCAACTGGTCCAGCTTGGCTTCCAAATTGTCCATTCTATCTTTCCTTGCAGGGCTCCGTATCGTTGACTCCGTTCGTATGGGTTCGTAACTGCAGAGAACACACGGCCGAAGCCGGCGAACGTGATAGACCGAAGTCACCGGCTCATGCCGGCATCAGGCGTTCCCCCTTGGGTTCCGGCACGGGGTCGCCAAACTCACGCGCGGTGTCGATCCACAGCGCCATCGCCTCTTTGATATTTTGCAGTGCAACTTCCTGCGTATCGCCGTGTGCCATGCACCCGGGAAGCTCTGGCGCCTCGGCTACGAATGTATCGTCCGCATTGCTCCAGTAAATGATGACTTCGTACTTGTACATCACTCCTTCTCTAACTGGTACTTCAGTATGTCCTGACGAACCTGCCTGACCTGATAGAGCTTGGCCTTACTGCCGTCGCGTTACAGATCTAATCTTGCGAATGAGCGGCCTTCGAGAATTCGCTGGCGAAGTCTTGTGCGTAAACGCAATGCCCTGTACTTCGGACTGCATCGGGCATGTCGATACAGTAGGCAAAGAAGCGGCTCTTGTCAAACATGCTCCCTATGGTTGGCCCGAGTACACAGACCAATACCCAAAATGGATTCACTGCATCGGACTGGATGCGGCAGGGCCACCGCGTATCACCTTCGAAGCCGGACTGTCCCTTCATGTGACTGGTGAGATGTTCTGTCATGAATTTGAGTTCGCGGCCCGGCTAAAGTGACCAGGCTCGGTCAAAAGACACCACCCCCTTGAGGCGTCCACTGCCGCACAGGGAAATTGCATCACAATCAGTGATATAATAGCCTCGTGTCGAAATAAGAATGGGCGTTACTGAGAGCGTATCACCATCATGAAGCCATAGCTCTCACCAATAGAAGATCTGCAGCCGAAGGAGGGTCGCTGTAGGTCTGTGAATTTCCCATACTTCATCTGCCGATACCCATCAAAGATGGCGAGAAATCGTCTGCGAACGCAAGAATGTAAGGGCCGAAAAAAAAGAAACACTCCGTCATAGTACGTCACAGTACGTCATAACCCGTCGAAACCCGCCCTGATCCGGGGCAATTGCATCGAATTGGGTAAGCCTCTCGTAAAGCTTCCGGATTCGGTAGGGGTGCCCTTATGGGCGCAATTCGTGTGCTATAATGGCGACCGAATTGAGATCTGTTTGCTCTGGTTCTGAGAAGCCATGACTCACACCAAAAGAAAATCTAATGTGAAGGAGGGGCGCTGCAGGTCAGTGAATTGCCCATGATCTGTCTGCCCATGTGCCATAAAAGGCGACGAGGAATCGACTGCGAAGTCAATCATATGAGTCAAAAAAAAGGAAATCCCACGACTTGCCACTACCTGCCACTACTTACCACTACTTGGCTCGACTTGACCCGCCCGAAACCATGGCAACTGCACCCAATTCGGGCAAACCTTGTGAGACTGCCTGAACTGGTTGGAGGATTCGTCGGCGAAGGCAAGAAAAAATTCCAAAAAAAAGGGAGTGGCCTGCCCTGGACAACTATTGACACAGCGGGAAACCACGATTACACTCATGCTGGGACACCCCAAATGCGTCTTGTCCGAAACACGCCTTCTCTCCAGCGGTGTCCTCCCTTTACACCACGAAATAAGTCCGACCCTTCTCAAGGAGGCTACGATGTCGAAATCACGAGTCAGTCTCGTCCACGGCGGGGACCGCCGCACCAACGTCTTCAACGCGCTGGAGCTGGTGCGGGCCGATGTGGAATCCCGTCTGGCCGAGCAGGTGATGCTCAAACCGAACTTTCTCAGCAGCGAAAACCAGCTCGCCTCCAGCCATGCCGACGCGCTGCGCGGCGTCCTCGACTTCCTGCTTACCACGCCCAAGCCGCCGCGTGAGGTCCTCATCGCCGAGGCCGGCGCACAGGACACCTGGGATGCCTATCGCAACTTCGGCTACCATGCCCTGGAAGAGGAGTATTCGATCCCGCTGCGCCTGATGGACCTGCACCGGGAGACCGAATGGGAGTCGACGCCGATCGTGCTGGCCGACGGCAGCGAAACGATCGCGCGCATGCCCCGCACGGTCCTGGACTGCCCCTGCACGATTTCGATCGCGATCCCCAAGACGCATGATACCTGCGTGGTCACGCTGGCGCTGAAGAACATGATCATGGGCACCATCTACCGGCAGGACCGGGTGAAGATGCACGGCTTCAACACCCATGCCGAACGCCGCGTCCCCGATGAGTCACGCGCCATGAGCATCAACCTGATCCGGCTGGCCCGTTTCATGACCCCCGATGTCGCTGTCTTCGACGGCGCCCGCGGCCTGCAGGGGAACGGACCCGGCGGCACCGACGGACTGGACTTCGGCATCGCCGCCGCCAGCATCGATACCTTCGCCGCCGACGCGGTCATCGCCAAGACGATGGGCTTCGAGCCGCTGGAGCTGGGCTTCCTGCGCTACGGCCACGATCAAGGCATGGGCACTGCCGACCTGGACGAGATCGAACTGCTGGGCGGCGTCTCTATCGCATCGGTGGCGCGGCAGTTCAAACCGCACGAGACGACCGAGTTGCAGTTGCAATGGCAGGTCGAAAACGCGGAGCAGCTGCTGGCGGCGTAATCCGAAAACAATGAGAAGAGGGTAAAGAGGAGTGAGGAGAGAGTCCCTTCCGGCCTCATTCCTCACTCTTAGCGTTTTATTCCTTGATAAAGGCGGTTCCCATGCTTCCTATCATCGATACCCATCAACATCTCTGGGATCTGAGCGTGTTCGACATGCCCTGGCTGGCGGACGCGCCGACGCTGAACCGCAGCTTCGTAACCAGCGATTATCTGGACGCGACCGCGGGGCTGAACGTCGTCAAGACGGTCTACATGGAGGTGGACGTATCCGCGGCACAGAAGGTCACCGAGGCAGAGCATCTGATCGAACTCTGCGCCGCCGATGACAATCCCACCGCCGCCGCAGTGATCGGCGGCACCGTGACCTCCGCCGGCTTCGGCGATTACATCCGCCGCTATGCCGGCAGCCCCGCGATAAAGGGCGTTCGCCAGGTGCTGCACGGGCCGGGCACGCCGCAGGGCACCTGCCTGGCGCCCCAGTTTGTCGAGAATGTGCAACTGCTGGGCGAGTTGGGCCTCTGCTTCGACCTGTGCATGCGGCCCTCGGAACTGGGCGACGGCGTCAAGCTGGCGCAGCAGTGCCCGGATACCCGCTTTGTGGTCGATCACTGCGGCAACGGCGACCCCTACCTGATCAGCGGTAGACTTCCCGGCAGCGGGTCAGGCGGCGATGCAGGGCAGGCGGACTCCAACCTGACCATCGCCGACCATACCGACCGCGATGACCCCTTCTGGCATGACCGGCAGCAGTGGATGGACGGCATCGACGCACTGGCCGCATTGCCGAACACGATCTGCAAAATCTCCGGCATCATCGCCCGCACCCGCCCCGGCTGGACCGCCGCCGACCTGGCGCCGGCAGTCAACCACTGCCTCGACAGCTTCGGCCCCGATCGCGTCGTCTTTGGCGGGGACTGGCCGGTCTGCACGCTCGGCGCCGACGCCACCTATCGCGCTTGGGTGGAGGCGTTGAAAGAGATCATCGCCGCCCGCAGCCAGACCGAACAGCGCAAGCTTCTGCATGACAACGCTGCCGCATTCTACGCGTTGACGTAACGGACGGGGCAGACTGCGGGGGCTGTATACTGCAGGATTCGGAGCCTGCACCGCCCGTGGGCGCCTGACCACGGGCTACCGACTACCCCATGGGACTCGAATGGAGAACGCTGGAAGATGAAGAGGGCCGGGTCCGGAAAGAGGCCCCGGAGGTAGAAGCGCCGGCGCCGCAACGCCGCGGCAGAAAGCGATGGCTATCGGTTCTGGCAGCTCTGCTGCTGGTGGCGACGGTCATCTTGGGCGTGCGCTACGTTCTGCTGGAAAGGTTGGACGCTTTTGCCGCCACCGTCGAAGCAGACGTGCTGTCCATGCATGACCTCGTGGAGCAGGCCGAGCGTGACCTCGACGGCGCGCTCTTCGGCAGCATGATCTCGCCGGACTACCCCAACTGGGGCAGAACACAGAAAGAGATGCTCCTCAGCGGCGCGCGCTGGAACCGGCCGTATTTCGACTTAATCCTTGACCACGGCTCGGACGATCTGCCGCCCACCGGCACGGTGGAAGATATCGAATTCACGTCCGACTGGCGGATGGCGACCGTCACCCTGGCCTACCCCTACGTTCGTGCTGACGGTTCCCCGGTGACTCTTCACCAGATCGTTACCTACCGGGATGAAGTCACCGGCTGGGCGCTCGTCCCCGCCTATCCTTCCTTCTGGGGCGAGAGACAGACCTTTACCGGCCGCTATCTGACGGTCGAATACCCCGAACGGGACGCGCCGACGGTCGAGCGGTTGGCGAGCGAATGGGACGAGATGCTGGCCGCAGTCTGCCAGGAGTTGGACGGTTTGCGCTGCCGCCGCACGTGGAGGCTGAAAGTGGAGCTCTCCACCGAGTCCGGCCCGCTCGCACGCATGGCCGAAGGGTCGTCTCGCGGACCTCTTTGGAAGGGAATGTCCTACATGACTCCGATTGGCAGGGGCGCTCGCCGGTCGGGTCTGGAGTTGCCTACGCCGAGCCTCATCGGCAGTCCTGTGGATGAAGCCGGTTACCAGGCCGTGCGCGCCGGCTACGCGCCCCTGATCGTGGGCGGAGGGATCGCCGATATCATTGGCTGGCGATGCTGTGAAAAGGTCGTATTCTTCCGCGCTTTACTCGATAAGCAACTCAGCCGCTTGGGGATTAAGCCGTGGCCTCTGACCGCCTCCGACTATGAGGACATCCTGCAGGGCTCGATTCGCGACGTGTCAAGCCTGCACTGGGTCTATCTCCAGCGCTCTTTCAACAACATCACGCCACAGATCCAGAAAACCGTCTACAGCATTGTGGACTTTATCCTCGTTTCCAACCCGGAGCGTTCGCTGGCTTCGCTGCAACGTCTGCTGCTTCGCTACGATACCTATCGCCCCTGGCTGTTCAGCGCCCTCCCTTTCGACAGGAACCAGACCGGGCACGGCAGCTACGTACGTTGGATTCAAAAAGAGTGGATCAGCTATGCTGATCAGCAGTTGGCCGCTGCTACGGCCCCGGGCAGTGCTCTGCCCGAACAGGATCTGCAGCTGCTCTGCACGGCGGAACGGTTCAACGGCGCACATCTGTACCGTTACGATCTGCAGACAGATCAATTTGTCGAGGAGAACAGTGACGGCCCGTTTCGTCTGATGTACTCCCTCCCGAATGACGACGGCGTTCTGCTTCAGAGATTGAGAGAAAGTGTAGCCGAGGCAGGTGGCTCCCAGATACAGATCTGGCGGCAGGGCCAGACGCAGGACGTCGCCTACCGGTCGACCAATGCCACCCTCTACGCTTTGGAGACCATCGCAGACGGGATGCTCTTCTACACCTATAGCACGCGCCGCCGGCCGCCCATCCGGTTTGCCTATCTGAATCAGGCCGAGTGCGACGGCGGCGCCTGTGCCGTGCGCTTCCTGGACGGCTGGCCCGCCTGGTCGCCTGACCGGGAGAGAACGGTTGTCTCGCGCGGGGACGGTGTACTGTGGCTCGGCGACGACGCCGGAGAGCCGCAGAGGGCGGTCGCCAACGGCCGGTCGACTGCGTGGCTGGACAACAGCCGTTTCGCCTTCATTCAGCCGGACGATGGCATGCAAGTGGAAATGATGACGCTGCCCGATCTTGAAGCGAAAACGCTCTTTGACATGGAGAGGCTGGTTGACGCACTGCAGGACGCGACGGACGCAACGATTGTCTCCCGTGCCGAGTTAGCGACGCATCCGGCCATGCCGGACCGGCTCTTCGTAGGCGCGCGCATCGGGCCCAGACCGGGCGCGGAGGACACACACGTTTTCGTCTACAACCTCGCCACAGACCAGCTCACAGAGCTGCTGCAGGTTAACCACCCGCTTGAACCGTATCGGTCCCTGCGCTTCTCCCCGGACGGGCGCTGGCTTTTCGTCCACAGCGTACAACAGCGCGGCAGCGGCTGGCATCTGCATATCTACAACAATCAGACGGGAGACATCCTGACCTATTCGTCAGAGACTTCGTTGGCCTTTCCCGGGTATGATCTGTCGGCGGACGGCGCCTGGCTGGTACGTGTTGATGAAGGGTTTATCCATCTTATTCCGTTGAACGGTGGCCGGCAAAGGCTGGTGACGCACGATTTTGCCCACTGTTATGCAGCCGTGTGGGTAAACAGAAGCATGCCGTAGCCCCTGTCGTGTTCCTTGCGCGCGACAGCCAGGAATTTTGAGAGGAGATGCAACGACTAAACCACAACCATTCCGCGATCAACACTGGGGCAGGGGAAGCGCTCTTTCTGACAACTGGCCACTGCATTTATGGGCGGTGGGGGGGCAAAAAGCCACCCCATGGGGGGGGGGGGGGGGGGGGGCCCCCCCCCCCCCCCCCCCCCCCCACCCCCCCCCCCCCCCCCCCCCCCCCCC
>VXOE01000289.1:0-4589 GCA_009840225.1 Caldilineaceae bacterium SB0662_bin_25
GGGGGGGCCCCCCCCCCCCCCCCCACGCCCCCCCCAACAACATCCGTCGCCGACCTGGTACCGACTCTCGGACGGGTGCCTACTCGAAGGGGCTTCGCAAAACCTCACCCCGCCAGTTCCCGCGCCAATCTCACCTGGACCAAGCTCAGGCACTCACCCTCACCCCTCGCCCTTCTCCTACGCGTCTTCGGAACTGGCAACGCGTCTGATCACCATGCGTTCCCCTACAAAGCCCTCGCGCCAGATGCTCTCACACGCTTCCGCCAGGCCCTCCAGGTTTTCGGTAACGGTGGCGAACAAATTGCCCGGCATGTAGCCCGCTGGGCCGAGCAGAAAATTGTTGCGGCCATAGAACAAAGCAATGTCTATAAACGGTTCGCCGGTACGCCTTTCCGGCGGAATATCGATCGAGGCTGCGTCGACCTCGAAATACAGCAGGTCGCCCCCAATCGGCATGATCGTGGCATTCTCCTTGCCCGGGTCCGCCCCCAGAGGCGGCACCAGCGTGTAGACCTCCCGCCCTGCCCACCGCGCGTGATACGCGTCCCCCTCCAACGGCAGCGCATTCCACACCGCGTCGCACGTGAGCGGCGCCTCCTCCTCAAGCAACGTCGCAACCCCCCGTACATTCCGTTTCGTGAAAGAAATCTCAATCTGGCGTGCCATTGACTGTGGCTCCTGGGCCGTCCACCTGTAGGGGCACCCCTTGTGGGTGCCCTCGTGTGTGCCCTACTTCAGGTCAGACTAACGTCAACGAATCCTGGATCTCGTTTGGGGCATAACGGCTCTTCCTCTTGCAGCCGCCTGACTACCCTGGTCCCTATCCGGACCTGCACTGAGGTAACTTAACACAGTTCTTCAGAACGATAAAGACCGAATCAATAAATCGAATCTCCTGCAAGAACAAGAAGCGAAACGAAGTACAGCCTCACGCCCTCTTCGTATAGTCAACATTAGCCCTTCGCGGACGGAAAGGTGTTCTTCGCAGTCCTTCGCGGTCCTTCGTGGCCCTTCGTGGACAAAAAGGTGTTCATCGCAGTCCTTCGCGGTCCTTCGTGGCCCTTCGCGGACGGAAAGGTGTTCTTTGCGACCCTTCGCGTGCCTTCGCGGACAAAAAGGTGTTCTTCGCGCCCCTTCGCGTGCCTTCGCGGATCGAGCCGTTTATGGATCCCTTCCCAATGTATCAGCGGAAACTACCCACCGCGCACATCAAACCGCGGCCTCACCCCCGGATTGAGCAAATTAAGCGGCAACTGACCACCCAACACCCGCGCCACCTCCTCCACCGCCTTCACGCGCACGTCCCGGAAAGCCTGCTCTGAATACCACGCCACGTGCGCCGTCACCAGAATCCGCTCCGTACAATACAACGGGTGGTCCGGCGGCGGCGGCTCCACGTCGACCACATCCAGCGCCGCCCCCGCAATCTGACCCGACTCGACCGCCTCCACCAGCGCCGCCGAATCGACAATGCCACCCCGCGCCGTGTTCACCAGGAACGCCGACGTCTTCATCTTCGCCAGCGCACTCGCGTCAATCATCCCCTGCGTCTCCTCCGTCAGCGGCAGATGCAAAGTGACCATATCCGACTGCGCCAGCAGCGTTTCAAAGTCAACCGGTTCCGCGTTCCTGCTTCGTATCTCGTCACCACTGACGTAAGGGTCCCACGCCAGCAGACGCCAGTCAAAACCGGACGCCTTCCTCGCAACCGACTGGCCGATACGGCCGAACCCAATGATGCCCAGCGTGCGCCCCGCGCTCCGCTGGATCGGAAAAGGCGGTTTTGGCTGCCAGCTTCCAGCGCGCACTTTGGCCGCCTCGGCGTCAACATAGCGGATCGCATTCAACAGCAACGCCATCGCATGAGTAGCCACCTCGTCCGTCCCATAGTCGGGCACATTGGCAACACACACGCCCGCCTCCGTCGCCGCCTCCAAATCGATGTTGTCCACGCCCACCGAGGGTTTGACGATCGCCAGACAGCCGGGCAACTGCGCAAGCACGCCCGCATCGATCCGCACATTCCCCACAATAAGTGCAGTGGCATCCCTGCCGGCCGCGGCCAGCTCATCCTGGCTTCGGCACGGGATCTTTTCCAGTTCCACGTTGTACTGCCCTAACACATCCCGTTCAACCTCCAACCCTGGAAAGATATTGGCAGTAACCACGACCCTTCGCTTTTCACTCATCTGCTTGACTCCGCAACGCCCAGATAGGCGAGGATGGCATGTATGTAAACCTTCGTAGCCCGCACCACCTGTGCCAGTTCAACCCGCTCGAGTTCCGAATGTGCCGTCAGATAACTGGCCCCGTAGTACAGCGCGGGAACATGCGCCAAATGCACAAAATGAGGAACGTTCGCCGCCGCCCTCGTCCCAGCCAGCGGCAGCTTTCTGCCGGTCACCTGCTCATGGGAGCGCAGCAGCGCCTTTGCCAGGCGCTCGTTTTCGTCAACACTGTAGCCCTCTATCCCATCCAGCCACACCTCGACTTCCGCGCCGCTCTCCGCCTGCACTCGCGCCGCCAGTTGCTCAAACTCCTCCCTGATCTCACCCAGACTGCATCCCGGGCCAAACCGTCGCGTGCCGCCGATCACGCACCCCGCAGGCATGCGGTTAAAATAGTCGCCGCCTTGAAACCGCCCGATGAATATCGACTCCGCACCCAAATACGGGTGCCGTATCTCGGCAATCTCTGCCGCTTTCTCCTGCAACAGCTGCACAGCCCGGTACCCCGCCATCACTGCATGAGGAGCCCCCGCCTCGGCCACAGTTTCGTGTATTCCCTCGTCGTCCCCCGCAATCCTCAGCTCCCAGAAAACAAGGCCCATGCCCGTAATCGGAAGGTCCTTCCCGCCCAGCTCGGTAACGATCACCGCGTCCCCGTGAACGCCCTTTCCGATCAGCGAAATCAGCGTCTCATTCGTGGCGCTCTCATGACGCCCGTGCGCCGTCAACAGCAGGTCCCCCTCCAGCTCAACCCCCGCCTCGCATAGAACCCGCGCTGCCTCCGCCATCGCCGCCAGCGACGCCTTCATATCCTCCGATCCCCGCCCGTGGATATACCCGCCCTCAAACCGCGGCACCGGCCCGGGCAGATCAACCGTATCCGTATGACCGTCAAGCTGCAGGGTAGGTCCACCGTTTCTGCCCCGCAACCACGCCACGACGCTTGGGCTATGGGGAAACTCACGATCCATCTCCACGTCCAGCCCCGTCTCGCGTAGCCTGTCAGCGTAAAACTCGGAGACCGCCCGCTCCTCCCCCGGCGGACTCGGTATGCGCACCATGTCCAGCGTTAGCTGCAGAATCCGGTGCGGATCAACCTTTTCGGCCAGTGATGCCGCCAGACGATCTGTGTTCACTCAGCCCTCCACCCAGTGTTCGAACAGCGGCTGCACTTCTGCAGGCAGCCCCGCCCATACTTCGGGCTTCACCGCCGCGACCTCATTCTCCGACAGACCCGTTGCCTCCATCTGTCTCGCCCGCTCTCTCGACCCCGGCCTCAGTCCATTCAGGTTCAGCCACCACGGCGCGAACCGGATTGCAATCGCTACCCGCGCGCTGTCCGTAAGGTTTGCCCCCGCCGCGTGCCACATCCTGCTATCCATCACCAGTACGCTGCCCGCCTCCCCTGTCGCCTGAATCTCCGTCGGATAGGGCGTGTCCTCATCGTGGCTGCAACCTTCCGCGCTGGGATTCGTTTCCATCCGGTGGCTGCCCGGCACGATGATCGTCGCGCCGTTCTCCACGCTGAACGGCGACAACATCCACAACGTCGTGAAATGGGCCACGATATCCGGATACGGTGCCGGAATGTGCCCTGCATTGCGCTGGTTAAACGGCCAGTCTGAGTGTAGGCCCCCCCGATCGTTGCCCGGATAGTTGACCATCGCCGTCGTATAGGAAACGCGCACGTTCGTACCCAACGCCGCCCTGATCAATCCGATGAAACCGGGTCTCACCAAATAGGGCGCAAAAGACTGATCGTAATTGATCAACCCCGAACGGTGGCCGATGTTCGCCGGCGCGTCCGGCCGCTGGTGCCGCAGCGTCGCCGCCGCCACACTCTCACGCACCCCCGCGACTTCATCCCCGGGAATCACCTCCTCCACAACGCACCACCCGTCCAGCTTCAAACGCAGGAGTTGCTCCTCAAGAGTCTTGTCCAGTGGCATCGCTTTATCCTCTTTGGGAAGGTAGGGTTCGTCCGAATCGCGGTGTTTGGCCCCCGAACTCCGGCAGCATGTCATCTGATCCAAGCCCAGTGCCAGCGACGCCAATTATACCACCGCAAGCCCGAAAACGTGGAGAGTGTCTAGACAGAAGTCCCCCCCCCCTCGAATCACCCCGTA
This sequence comes from Caldilineaceae bacterium SB0662_bin_25, assembly GCA_009840225.1. Classification (GTDB taxonomy): domain Bacteria; phylum Chloroflexota; class Anaerolineae; order Caldilineales; family Caldilineaceae; genus Bin5. The sequence continues at coordinate 4,355 of VXOE01000289.1, forward strand.
GGGGCACCCCTTGTGGGTGCCCTTTCCTGGTGCCCATGCGAATCCCGTATCACCCCGTAGGGGCACCCCTTGTGGGTGCCCTTTCTTGGAGCCCATGCGAATCCCGTATCACCCCGTAGGGGCACCCCTTGTGGGTGCCCTTTTTCGGAGCCCATGCGAACCACGTATCCCCCCGTAGGGGCACCCCTTGTGGGTGCCCTTTCTTGGAGCCCATGCGAATCCCGTATCACCCCGT
>VXOE01000289.1:4599-20435 GCA_009840225.1 Caldilineaceae bacterium SB0662_bin_25
GCACCCCTTGTGGGTGCCCTTTCTTGGAGCCCATGCGAATCCCGTATCACCCCGTTGGGCACCCCTTGTGGGTGCCCTCGTAGATACACGCAAATCTCAGGTCATCGAAACCCCAACGCCCCCCGAACTCTCGAAACTCAAACACAAAAACTGCGCAAAATTGCCACCAAAATGCCAACCTTTCTATGTTACAATGTGACTGAATGAACGGCCCGGAAATGAACTCTCTGCGACAACCGGCAGTTTCAAGAAAAGACACGATCGCGCCGCCTACTCCACGCCCACAGCACCCGCTTGTCACCCACCCAAGCCTGTCCTGAGATTCGGCACAGTGGTCTGCGCGAGCATTACATCCGTGAATTTCTTAACGGCTACCCAGCCCAGGAACCGCCCCCCAATGAGGGGCGTCAGAAGCAATGCGCGCTCTGCAACAAAAGCCAGAATACAGGAACCAATCTGACTCAACCCGACATGAACCCGACATTTCCCGCCATGACCCGACTTCTGCAGACGAGACCCGACATGAATCGACCAAACCCCCAAATTCACGACAATCGGCGCCCCAAAAGCAGGAAAATCAACCTGATTCTGCGTCTGCAAGGGCCCCTAAGAGGCGGCCGGAACCGGAAATCAACCCCCGAAACGGTCAAACCTATGCAAAATCGCACCGTTGAATCTGGCGGAACAAAATTTAAAACACCCGACTTCTGCCTACATGAGCCGACATGACCCGACTTTTCTGCTCCAATCGCGCACAAAAAGCTGAACACCTGGGAACATTCGTAAAGCCCTCGTACAACTTTCGCAAACGCACGTCCAACAATGCCTGCCAATGCCGTCATTACAGCCCAACCCCTAGATCCCAAAGCTGCAGTTCAGCCAGTCCGCCCAATGCCCAAAAAAAGGGTTTTCCCACGACTTACCACGACTTACCACTACTTACCACTACCTGCTACTACTTGGCGCGACCTGACACGTCCAAAACTGTTAACGCCTGCCAGCTCTCTTGAACTCTCGCAAACACTCGCCCAACCAATCCCGCGCCAGGAGACACCCGCCATCCTGAAAATCCTTGAAAATCCCGTAAATCCTGATTCAGACAACCACGCCAGACCACAACGCACACTGCAAAAATGTTGCTTTTCCCTGCCGCATCCGATAGAATTACACGCGCCTTGGGTATGCGACGCCGGGGGCCAACTCCCGAAGGTCCCGTGCAGCAAGAAATGACCCTGAACTCTTCCACAGCCCTGCCCGGCCAAATGATTTTCCCTCCGACTGCTTGGCAGACGACAAACTGTTGCTGTCTCCACCATCAGGACCATACCTGCCTGTTCGCACATGCCGGCTGCCACCATTCCAGGTCCGAAGCATCCTTCAAAGATCTCTTGAATTCTTAGCCTACAGTCCCCACCAGCACAGGAGGATCAATGGCCTGAACCGAAACGAGAAATTATCCCAACGATCAACAGTCTCAAACCATCTGCATCGCAAAGGAGAGGATAGCTAACATGGCTAGAGTAACTACCGAGGAATCCACAAATGTCCAGGCCGGCGTCAGCCGCCGCAACTTCCTGAAGGGCACGGCCGCAGCGGCAGGCCTCACCCTCGCCGCCTGCGTCGCCCCCGGCCCGCAAGCCGCAAGCGACATGGCGGCGCCTGCCGACGAGCCCGTGAACATCCAAATCTGGTGGCGCATCAACCCTACCACCGAGGGTGTAATCCAGGTCTTCCAGGAGCAGCACCCCGAAATCACGATTTCACTTGGCGACCTCGGCGAAGCCGTCTACGGCACGCCCAAGTACGTCACCGCTGTCGCCGCCGGTAAGGGCCCCGACGTCTCCTACCAGAACCGCCACACCTTCCGCCAGTTCGCCTCCCGCAACCTCTACCGCCCCATCGAAGACCTGCTGGAACGGGACAACGTCGAAAAAGGCAACTTCATGGCCGGCCCCATCGCCGACCTCACCTGGCAGGGCACACTCTACGGTCTGCCCCACACCGCCGGCACACGCTACTTCTTCTGGAACCGCACACACTTCGAAGAAGCCGGCCTCGACCCTGATGTTGGCCCCGAAACCTGGGACGACATCATGGAGATGGCTCCCCAGCTCAATAAGATGGAAGGCGACCGCATAGTTCGCTACGGCTTCCTGCCCCACTTCCCGCCCGGCCTCTCCGACCAGCTGCTCATCTACGCCATGGAAAACGGCGGTGTCAGCCAGTCCGAAGACGGGCGCACCAACCTCATCAACACCGATCCGTGGGTCGAAGCCCTCGAGTGGTGCGTGCACATGATTGACGAGTTCGGCGGCGGCAACGCCGCAGCCTCCTCCTTCATGGAAGGCTTCGCCGGCCAGCCCGTCGATCCCTTCGCCCAGGGCCAGGTCTCCATGTGCTCCTACGGCAACTGGATGATTGGCCGCTACGCCAAGTTCCCCGACCTCGACTACGACGGCACCGGCCTCATGCCTGTCTCACCCTCTAATGAAGGCGCGCAGGTCAACTGGTCCTGCGGCTGGACCTTCGTCATCGATCCCAATACCGAGCTCGTCGAACAGGGTTGGGAATTCCTGAAGTGGGTAATCAGCGAGAAATATGTGCGCGCCGCTGGCACCGTCGGCCTCGAGCTCGAGAAGGCCGAATGGGCCCGCCAGCAGTTGCCCGGCGAACCGATCTTCGCCCCCACACCGCCCGTCTACCAGCCGGCCATGCAGTTCATGCTGGACGAGTACTACTCCGTCCTGCCCGAACGCCAGAAGATCATGATGCAGAGATACCTCGACTCCGAGACCTTCTCTGTGGGCTGTGGCCAGATCGCCGGCCTCGCCGCCGCCGAACTCTGGATCGGCTTCAAGAATGCCTGGGAGTCCGCCCTCACCAAGAAGCAGACGCCCCAGGAAGCGCTCGACGCCTCCCACGCCGACGTCCAGAAAGCGCTGGACGCCGCTTGGGAGAATCTCGAGTCCGCCTAGGCTCAACAAAAATCTGGCAGAACCGGTCGACTTCTCGTCGTTCCGGTTCTGCCAATCGCCTTTCCCCGTCAGAATACAGGTCGGTCGCTATGTCCGCTGCCCAACCCAAACCCCGGTTCACCAACGCCGCCCGAGAGGCCCTCACCTGCTACCTCTTCCTCCTCCCCTGGGGCCTGGGCTTTCTCGCCTTCGTCATCGGCCCCGTCGCCGCCTCCTTCGTGTTGGGCTTCATGGACTACGAAATCGTAACCCCCGCCCGCTGGGTCGGTCTCGCCAACTATATCGAGCTCTTTACCGACGACGCCCGCTTCGGCATGTCGATGGGCAACACACTCTACTACGTCCTCGTCTTCGTGCCGCTCCACGTTATCGTCGCCACACTCCTCGCCCTCCTGCTTAACCAGAAAGCGCGCGGCATCGCCGTCTACCGCACCCTCTTTTACGTGCCGTCCATCGTCCCTATCGTCGCCGGCGCCATCCTCTGGGTCTGGATCCTGCAACCGGAATGGGGTCTCATCAACTCGACCCTGCGCAGCGTCGGCATCGAAGGCCCCCTCTGGCTGGCATCGCTCACCTGGTCCAAACCGGCCCTGATCCTCATGGCGCTCTGGGGCTCAGGCGCCGCCATGATCATCGTCCTCGCCGGCCTACAGGGCGTCCCCCAACATCTCTACGAGGCCGCCGAAATCGACGGCGCCAACCGCTGGCAGCGCTTCCAACACGTCACCATACCCATGCTCAGCCCCACACTCTTCTTCATCCTCGTTCTCAGCGTCATCGCCTCCTTCCAGGTCTTCACCACCGCCTACGTCATGACCGGCGGCGGCCCGGCCGAATCAACCCTCTTCTACATGCTCTATCTATACCGCCGCGCCTTCGTCCTCCTGGACATGGGCTATGCCGCCAGCATGGCCTGGATTCTCTTTGTGGCCGTTCTCGCCCTCACCCTGGTCCAGTTCAAGCTGGCAAGCCGCTGGGTCTACTACGAAGCGGAGCAGAGTTAGCGCCATGTTACGCGACCAGGTCATCGAATCCCAACCCAACCGCGCAATCCATCCCAGTGCCAGGGGCCAGTCTCTTCGTCGCCTGCTCGAACGCGGCGGCACCCAACTGCTCCTTGTACTTGGCGCACTGATTTTCGCACTCCCCTTCGTCTGGATGGTCAGCACTTCTCTCAAGGCCGACCGTCAGATCTTCGCCTTCCCGCCGATCTGGGTGCCCGACCCCTTCATCTGGGGCAACTTTCCCGCCGTCTTCATCTATGCCCCGATGCACCTCTATTTCTTCAACACCCTGGTAATCGCCCTCGCCCACGTATTCGGCGCCGTCTTCACCTGCTCGCTCGCCGCCTACGCCTTTTCACGGCTGCGCGCGCCCGGCCGCGATCTCATCTTCATGGTCATGGTCAGCCAGATGATGATCCCCTATATCGTCATGCTCGTCCCGCTCTATCTCCTCTTCGCCGAGTTGTCGTGGATCGACACCTTCTACCCCCTGACCATCCCCGCCATGCTCGGCACGCCCTTCTATATTTTCATGCTCCGACAGTTCTTCCTCACCATCCCCATGGAGCTCGAAGAAGCCGCCATCATCGACGGCGCCACCCGCCTCCGCATCTGGTGGACCATCATCCTGCCCCTCGCCAAGCCTGCCCTCGCCACCGTCGCCATCTTCAGCTTCATGTTCGCCTGGAACGACTTCACCGGCCCCCTGATCTTCCTCAACACCCGCGAAAAATTCACCCTCTCCCTCGGCCTCCAGGCCTTCATGTTCGAACGCCGCACCATGTGGGGGCCCCTCATGGCCGCCTCCACAATGATGATCGTCCCCATCCTCATCGTCTTCTTCCTCGCCCAGAAACACTTCATCCAAGGCATCGCCCTAACGGGAATCAAGGCTTGAGAGGCAGTAGATTTTAGTGATTGAAGGCGCCGGACTGCAAAAAGCGCTCGCGTGTGGCAAAATTGAGGCCGCATCGGTCACGGTTCAGGCAGTGATGTTCGGGGAGCATCCCCTATAGGTCTTGGAGGTAAGTGAGTGAAAATCACTCAATTCACTATGGAGGAAGTTCGGTGTTTTGCCGAGCGCCAAGAATTCGAAATCCGCCCACTGACTTTTCTTGTTGGAGAAAACAGCACAGGAAAGACTACCATGTTGGCCTGTTTTCATATCTTGGCAGAATTTCTAAGTGGAGGCGAAGTTGATTTCAACCTCCGTCCTTATTCTATGGGAATATTCAGAGACATTATTAGAAGGAGCAAGAAGCAAGACAAGAGCTTCGCATTGGGGATTCGCCTAACGGACAAAGATGATGAGGTTGATATTACATTTGGTTTTGCTGAGAAATCGGGTGGAGTTGAGCCTGTTGTCCAGTCGATGTCCATCAAGTTTTCTGATGGCGAAATCGTCCTGGTCGCAAGAGAAAGAACCGGAGGGAGATTCGAGCCGAAAGCAATTGATGAAGGCAAGAATCAATTTCATATTGAAGTTGATTCTAGTCGCCTAAATGGCGGTGACCCGTTTTTTCCACTAATCTATTTTGCTAACAATAGAATGGATGGAAAGTCCGATCACAATAGTGCTTTTTCAAGGTTTATTAGGGGGAAGATAGAGAAAGGCATCAGCTTCCTGAATCCGGGAAACGAGCCGATTGCTACAGTATTCAGCACGTCCCCTGTCCGTTCGCAGCCGAAACGGACCTATGATCCAACGAGGGAATTTCAGGATCCGGAAGGAAGCGATGTGCCGATGATGCTGACACGCATCGCATCCACCAAACCGGAAGAATGGGAAAGACTAAGGCAGCAGCTGATCAATTTTGGGAAGAGCTCCGGTCTGTTTCAGAGCATTGATACAGAAGCCTTGGGAAGCTCACTGGGTTCACCGTTCCAGTTGAAATTCAAAGTGAGGGGACCTAAGACTAACATTGTAGATGTCGGATACGGAGTCAGCCAGATTTTACCTATCTTGGTCTATATTTTGACCTCATCGATTAACGAATCACGCCGTCTGAATCAGGGGGCAGGGAAGTACTTCTTGCTGCAACAACCAGAGGTACATCTGCACCCGAAGGCACAAGCGGAACTTTCATCCTTGCTGGCCCAGTTGGCAAGTACGGGCAATCATTCGTTCATGGTTGAAACACACAGCGATAATATGATTGACCGAGTGCGCATTGAAATAATGAAGGGCAATATCAAGAGCGACGACGTGTCATTAATCTATTTGGAACCTCGAAGGAACATAGTCAAAGTTCATAACATTTCTATTGACGAGATGGGAAACCTATTGGATGTGCCACCAAACTACAGAAAGTTCTTCTTTTATGAATCAAGCCGACTCATGGGCTTCGAGGGCACCTAGATGTGCATCATTTTGGACGCCAATCACTTTGGGAAGTTTGATGATCCTCAAAATGAGGACATGAAACCAGTACATCGTTGGCTGAATAAGCAATATGGAAGAATCGTTTATTCTGACACACGTAAGTTTCGAAATGAATGGAACAGAGGCGGCATCCGACTCCTTGAAAGTCTGCGACAAGATGGTAGCCTCAAACTGGTGGCCAGATCAGAGGTCGAAAAGGTCGAGAGCACATTGGCTGGAAAAACTCAGTCTGACGACGAACACATTATCGCCCTAGCCATCGTTGCGGCTGTCAAAGTGCTGGTCTCAAGTGACCGGGCGTTGCATCAGGATTTCAAAAACATCGTTGGCGGTAGCATATATCAAACCAAGTCGCATTCCCGCCTGCTAAATAGAGATACCTGTCCCTGATCAATGTTTGCAACTTCAGTTGGAGCCTGAATGCAGGCTGAAGAATTGAGATATCAGTTAGCAATTTGAGTAGCAGTCCTTAGCAGTCTGACATTCGGCCATCGTCTAGGAGTCCTCCCGTCCATTTCATTGGGAAACAGCATATGGAACACTCTCCCGGAAAGCAACTCTTCATCGACGACTACTTCATCGAATCCCTCACCGGCGCCCGCCGCGTCCTCAACCGGCCCCGCAAACTCACCCCCGACGCGCCCCTCTCCATCCCCTTCGACCAACCCTGGGATGCAAACTCCGCCCAGCCCGGCCGCGTCATCTACGACGAAACCACAGGCCGCTTTCGCATGTACTACCGAGTCTGGACCGGAGACCAGACCTTCTTCTGCGCGCTAGACTCAGACGACGGGCTGAACTGGGAGCGCCCCGTCCTTGAACTCGTCGAATTCGACGGCTCGACCCGCAACAACATCACTACCGCCAGCGCCGATCACCTCATAACCATTTTGGATAGCCGCGAACCGGACGAGACCCGCCGCTGGAAGCAGATCGACAACAAGCCCAGCGGCATGAGCGAGACTGGCGAGCCGCGCTGGCTCGCCCGCTACTCGGCTGACGGCTACGACTGGCATCTCTATCCCGAAGGCCCGCACAGCCTTCAAAAAATGCGGTTCAACTTCGGCTCCCCCCATGAGACCTTCGGCGGCGTAATCAACCCCGACGCGCCCTACGTCTACTACTCCCAGCGCGGCTCCAACCGTCGCACCCGCGTCCTCGGCCGCCGCGACAGCCAGGACTTTCTCAACTGGTCCGGCCTCCGCACCGTCATCGAACAGGACCTCCAGGACCCGCCCGGGACCGAATTCTACTCCGCCGGCTTCGACCCCGTCGCCTGCACCAACGGCGGCCTCCACATTATCACGCTCCAGGCCTTTCAGACCGACCTGACCGAACCCTACGAAATCGAAGATGCCGCCAGCTACTGGGGCGACGAGAAGGGCGGGAACGCCTTGGCCGCCCGCGTAGACGGCTTCGTCGAGAGTCAGCTGGCTGTCAGCCGCGACACCGTCGCCTGGACCCGCTGGCGCGAACCCTTCATCGCCCGCGGCGAACCCGGCGCATGGGACTACGGCATGGTCTACGCCGACGGCCCCATCCTCCACGACAACCAGCTCTGGTTCTACTACATGGCCGGCAACCTGACCCACAACGGTTACAGCGCCCAGCCCTGGCAAGGCCCCTACACAACCCCCAACCGCCGCGGCAAAGGCGTCGCCGTCCTCCGCCCCGACGGCTACGTCAGCGTCGAAGCCGAGTCCTACGCGCCTGGCATCCTCACAACCCATCGCTTCCGCCAGGAGCAGGGCGGCCACATCAGAGTCAATGTCGACGCCGGCGCCGGCGAGCTCCGCTACGAGCTCCTCGAAGACACAGGCCACCCAATTCCTGGATACACAGTCGCCGACTGTGACCCGATTCGCGCAGACACCCTCAACAGCGCGCTCTCCTGGAACGGCAAACCAGGCTGGCCCGGAGTCGGCAATGACCGCATTGCACGCTTCCCCCAACTGAACCATTCGGAGTTCTACGTCAAACTGCGCTTCTACATTTCGCCCGGAACCAAACTCTACTCGCTCACCATAGACCCGCCCGAAGTGACAGAATGGCTCGTCAGACTAAAGACACGCATTGACTAGGCCAATCGCTTAGGACTACCTGCTGCCACCAATGACCGAAGGTCGGCAATAGGGAACAGCCCAAGACACCGTACCCAAAAGTTAGACCTGTACCATCCCGCAATCGGATGACCGACCCAATCAGGAGAACAGAATGTCCGATACACTTACGACAGAACAGTGGAGCCAGTACCAGACCCAGGGATACTTGCGGTTGGGCCAGGTGTTGACCAATGAAGAACTGCAAGCTCTTCAGCAACGCATGGACGAAATCATGTTGGGCACTGCCCCCCTCGACTATGACCGCATGGCCATGCAGCTGGACCGCGAACCGGGCACAGGAAAGCCCGGGCCCCAAACCAAGGGCCACAAAGGCGCAACCCTCAGCTACCGCAAAATCCAAGACCTCGAGTTCGACCCGCTCTTCCTCGCCTACATGCAGAAGCCCTTGTTTCGCCACATCTGCGCCCGCGTATACGGCGAGCAGACCACCATCGCCTGCTACCGCGCCATGTTTATGAACAAGCCCGCCCGCGAAGGCACGCCCCTGATCTGGCATCAGGACCGCTGGAGATACCTGGATCAAGACCCCTTGATCACAATCTGGACCGCCCTCGATCCCGCCACAATCGCCAACGGCTGTGTTCAGATCGTACCCGGTGCCCACCACACTCTGATCAACCCGACCAGCGGATCCGGCTTTCTGACACCGGAGCAGGCCGAGGAACTAACCCGCGACGCCGAAACTGTCTTCCTGGAACTGGAAGCGGGCGAAAGCGTCCTCCTGCACAACCATCTGCCCCACAGTTCCGCGATAAACAATACCGACATTCCCAGGCGCGCCTTCAGCGCCTGTTACATGGACGCGGTCACCAAGGCAGAAAACGGCGAGGAATTCACCGTCATCTTTGGCGAGGGCGCACTGCAGCCGGAGTTGGTCTGAGCGCCAGGCAGAGTCAGAGGCCTGCTAACCCTTCGACTGCCTGCCATTTCCCAAGACTCTGTTCAGGAGCCATGGATGCACATTCACAACGGCGGTCCCCGCCAACAGCTGGACGAGATCGTCTTGTTCCCCTTCGACGACCACAGCCTCCCGCTCCAATGCGGCGTCGAGCTCCACCTCGAAGGCCACATGACGCCCTGTGGCCGCACACGCATCGTCGTCGATCTGGGCGAAGAAGACGCCCCCGACAGCGAGCGCGTTGTCTACTACGGCACCGTTCACCGCGTCGGCGACGAGCTCTGGATGTGGTACCTCGGCCAGGGCAAGGATCCCGGCTGGTTCGAGCGCGTCTGCTTCGCCACCAGCACTGACGGCTACAACTGGCACAAACCGACTCTGGGACTGGTCGAGTACAGAGGCAGTCGCGAAAACAACCTCGTCGACCTGAATCAAGGCACCCACCATGTCCAAAGCTGTGTGGTCTACTACGACCCCGACGATCCCGACCCCGATCGCAAGTTCAAAATGCTCTTCCAGTCGCGCAAGTATGCCAGCAGCTTCGCCGCCGCATTCAGCGCCGACGGTCTGTCATGGCGAGAGTCTTCGAACAATCCGGTCGGTTCCTGGCTGGAGATGGCAGGGGGAACGCGTCACAACGGCTGCTACTACATCTGCGGCCAGGGCGGCACGCACGCCGGCGGAGTCCGCCAACTCGTCACCCACATCTCCTACGACTTCGAGAACTGGTCGCAGGCCTCCTGCATGGGCATGCGCCGTTCCAACGTTTCACCCCGCTCTCCGGTAACCGGCAGCAGTGCAGGTGAACAGATTCACCTCGGCGCCAGCCTCTGGAACCGTGGCAACGTCATCGTCGGCTTCTACGGTATGTGGAACGGCCACCCCTCAAACGACCGCCGTCTAGTCACCATGGACCTCGGCCTCGCCGTCAGCAACGACGCCCTCCACTACCGCGAGCCTATTCCCGACTACCCCATCGTCTCCGCCGCCGAAGACGGCTGGCAGGAGTTGCCCCACGGCAACACGCTCGTCAACTACCCCGCCCTCATCCAGGGACAGGGCTTCGAACAGATCGGCGACGAAACCCTCTTCTGGTACGCCCCCTGGCCTGAGCAGAGCAGCGACGGCGTCCGCGTAGCCAGCTGGCCCCGCGACCGCCTCGGCTACCTGCAGCCTTTCACTGCCGGACGCATGCGGCCCGGACAGAGCCCGCACATCATTTCGGCGCCAATCGATCTGGATGGCAGGCCCGCACATCTCGCACTCAACATCGACGGCCTCGGCGACTACAGCGATGTGACCGCAGAAATCATTACCGAACAGCTCGAGCTAGTCCCCGGCTACAGCGCCGCCGACTGCATCCCGCCCCAGGATTCCGGTCTCTCACAGCCGGTCGCCTGGCGTGGACGGGATACGGTTCAACACGACAACGGCCCCATTCGTCTCCGCCTCAACTTCTCAGGTATCCGCGCGGAGGACATCCAACTGTTCGCCGTCTACATGAACACGTTCAGAGGTTGAGTCTGCACCGCACTCTTTTGAGTCCAGGTTTTCGTCCTGAAGGAAAGTGACATGTACGAAAAAGTAGAAGTTGCCGCCATCTCATACCGCCCGGTCAAGTGGGACAAAGCCGCCAACGCTGACCGCATGGAGGAGATGTTCGTCCAGGCCGCCCAGGAAAACCCCCGCATGATCCTCACCACCGAGGGCGCGCTCGAAGGCTACATTGTGATGGAAATCGTTGAGGGTCGTGCTCCCGCTGAATCCATGCTCGAAGTAGCCGAACCGATCGACGGCCCCTACATCCGCCGCTTCCGGAAACTGGCCCGCTCCCTCAACACCTGCCTAGCCTTCGGTTTCGCCGAACGCATCGGCGACGAAGCCTACAACTGCGCCATCTTCCTCGACGAGCAGGGCGACATCTGCGGCCGCTATCACAAAGTCCAGCTGGCCGAAGGCACCCATTCCTCCTGGAGCTTCAATCGAATCGGAAAGAAGCTGCGCGCCTTCGACACGCCCATCGGCCGCGCCGGCTTCGTCATCTGCAACGACCGCTGGAACCCCGACATCGTACGCGCCCTCGTTCTGGACGGCGCCCGCATCATCCTCATCCCCTCCTACGGCAGCAAGACCAAAAACCAGAATCAAGCCGTTCTCGCCAGGGCAAGGGAGAATGGCGTCCCCATCGTCGAGGCCAACGTAGGCATGAACCTGATCATCAGCAAGGGCGAAATCTGCGCCTACCAGTGGGGCAACGACCAGATCACGCACGCCGTCATCGAAGTTCCCGCCGCCCCCGGCGAGGAAACTGCCCGCCAGGCCGAACAGGACTATCTCGACGCCCAAACGCCCGAAATGGAGCGCCGCTACCAGAGGACATTGGAAAGAGTGGAACGGCTGGCTAGCGCCTAGCTACCCTGGTTAGAACGCCGACAACTTGGGCTCTCTGGAGGACAATTCCTTGTACGATATCGTCATTTCACGTGGAACGGTTATAGATGGTCACCGCGCTCCCCGCCGCCGCGCAGATGTCGGCATCCAGGGCGATCGCATCGGCGCCATCGGCGACCTCGCCGGCGCCGATGCTGTCCGGACTATCGACGCCTCCGCCAAGATCGTTGCGCCCGGCTTCGTAGACCTGCACAATCACTCCGATGGCTGGTTCCTGAGAAAGGAACACCAGGTCAGCAAGACCAGCCAGGGCTTTACCACCGAGCTCATCATGGCTGACGGCATCTCCTACGCCCCCGTCAGCCGCCAAACCGCCCACGAGTGGATCTACTACATGCGCGGCCTCAACGCCCTGCGCATGCAGGACTACACCGGCTGGGAAACCCTGGCCGACTACATGGCCCTCCTCGACCGCCGCAACGTCCAGAACGTCATCACCCAGATACCATACGCCAATGTGCGTACCCTCATCTGCGGCTGGGGCCCCGCCCCGCCGGACGACCTACAGTTGAAACTGATTCAAATGCAGGTCGAGCAGGGCATGGACGAAGGCGCCTGCGGGCTATCGACCGGTCTGGACTACCCGGCCCAATGCTTCGCTTCCACCGAAGAGCTGGCCGCCGCCTGCCTCCCCATGGCCCCATCCCAGGGTCCCTACGTCACCCATATGCGCTACAAAATAGGTGCACTCGCTGCGCTGAAGGAAGCCGTCGAAATCGGGCGGCGCGCCGGCGTTCCCGTGCATATTTCACACCTCAAGGCCGCCAGCGCAGCCGACACCGAGGCCATACTCACCTACGTGGATCAGGTCGCCGTCAACGAGGTTGACTTCTCCTTCGACGTATACCCCTATCTGCCCGGGTCGACGACGCTCAGCTACCTGCTGCCCTATGAAGTCTGGCACGACGGTCCTCTGGCCGCCTTGCCCAAACTGCGCGATCCCGCAATTCGCGCCCAGGTCGACCGCGGCCTGGGGATCTATGCGTCCGATCTCGAAGCAATCAGAATAGCCTGGCTCCCGGGTAAGGAGAATAGCCAGTACCTGGGCAAGACCCTCGCCGAATATGTGGATGAAGTGGGAAAGTCTCCTGCAGACGCACTCTGTGATCTCCTCATCGAGGAAAACATGGCCGTGCTCCTCGTCTTCTTCCAAGGTGACGACCGTTTCGTCGATCCGTTCCTCGCCCATGAAAAATACATGATGGGCACCGACGGCGTCTACCATGAAGACAGCGTAATCCATCCCCGCCAGTACGGATCAGCCGCGCGGCACTTGGGCCCGTGCGTGCGCAGGGGCCTGTTTTCGTTGGAAGACGCTGTGTGGAAGCTTAGCGGCGCACCGGCGGCGCGCTTTGGACTCAAAGACAGGGGCAAGTTGGAGCAAGGCCGCTACGCCGACCTGGTCGTTTTTGATGCGGAGTCAATCCAGGATCACGCCACCTTCGACCAGCCGCATCAGCTCTCGAGCGGCATCAGCGACGTAATCGTCAATGGGGTTCCCATTATTCGCGCCGGGACACCGGTAAAGGGGCTGGAGCAGCCCTTACCGGGTCGGGCTCTTCACTTCAGAAAGTAGATCACTCTTCCTCGAACTGTACGCCCAGCGCACTGCCGCCTGAACTGAAGGCAACCGCCGCGCTCAGATTCGATCCCGCCGGAACTGCGCCCGTCGTCGGTGTAACGACAGGTACGTCTTCAGCATCTGTCGCCGTCACCAGGGGGCCGTAGATCCACCCGGACTGGCCTGCAAAGTCGATCTGCCACCACTCTCCGTCTGCACTCTTGCCGGTTATGGTGTACGCCTCTCCAGCCGTAGCGCCGCCGATACGATCGAATTCGGTACCCGGTCCGTTGCGTACATTCACATCTTCGCCGACCGTCGCAACAGCAGTTCCCGGCGCCTGCCCCGCTCCCGACGACCCCGGCGCGGCAACTGGAGTCTGCGCCGAAGGAGCCTCGACAGTGGGCACGTCCCCCGCATTCGTAGCAGTCACAAATGCCGCGTAAACCCAGCCCGCTTCACCGTCAAAATCGATCTGCCACCACTCTCCGTCCGCACTCTTGCCAGTGATGTCGAACTCCTCACCTTCAAATGCCCCGCCGATCCTGGCGAAGTCAGTGCCAGGCCCTTGGCGAATGTTCATGTCGCCGCCAATGGTAACAACCGGGCCTTCGGCTTCCGGTGCCGCTGGCGCCGGTGTCTCCTCCATGGAGCTGCCGACGACCGGAACATTGTCCGCATCGGTAGCTGTCACAAATGGTGCATAGATCCAACCGTCCTGCCCGTCAAAGTCAATCTGCCACCAGTCTCCATCCGCGTTCTTGCCCGTAATCGCGAACGCCTCGCCGGCGAAGGCCCCCCCAATCCTGTCATATTCCTCGCCCGGTCCACTCCGGACGTTCATGTCGCCGCCGACGGTTACTGTTGGGTTTCCGGTCCGTGCAGACGTCTCTGTCGTCTCCTCCTCAGGAACCGGGGTCTCCGCCATGGCGACGCCTACGACGGGAGCCTCCTCCGCTTCGGCAGCGATTACAAAGGGCGCGTAAATCCACCCGGTCTCGCCTCGAAAGTCAATCCGCCACCAGTTTCCGTCTTCATTCTTTCCGGTGATGGCAAACTCTTCCCCGGCAACTGCGTCGCCGATGACTTCGAAATCTGTGCTAGGGCCACTGCGAATGTTCATTTCACCTAGCACTGTAACTTTCGCGTCGCTGGTTGGGGGAGCAACCTCAGTCGGCGCAGGGTCCGTAGCAGCTATGGCGGGAGTGGGGGTGGGGGTGGCTGCCGCCGTCTCGGTGGGTACGGGAAGCGGCGGGTTCGTTGACGTCGGCATCGGCGTAAATGTAACGACCGCAGGCAGAGGACTACTGGTACTTGTCGGCCCTGGTTCAGGAGCCGGTCCCTCCTCTTCTCCTTGGCCGCACGCGCCCAGAAGCGCGAGGACCAATACCAGGACGCAGAGAACCACCGTGCGCGAGCAGCAGAAGTGCATGCCGCTTCCCCCATCCCTCTCTCTCATTTGAGACGCAGTCGGGGGCCGGCCGCGCAGCTGTTTCCTACTCATAGACGCTCCTCTCAGTCCGGTCGGGCTGTTCGCGCCGCGTGTACAATCAGTGCTACCGCCGTTGCTTCGGGAATGCGGCCCGTGTCCAACATCAAGTGATAGTGCCGGCTGTTCTTCCAATCAGCACTGGTAAAGAATCTCTGATACCAGTTGCGGCGCTGCTCGTCTGCCAAGCCGATAATGCGCTCGGCTGTACTGATCTCGGCCATACCCCTGCGCCGCTGAATGCGCCGTGCCCTGATCCCCGGCGCTGCA
This sequence comes from Caldilineaceae bacterium SB0662_bin_25, assembly GCA_009840225.1. Lineage (GTDB taxonomy): Bacteria > Chloroflexota > Anaerolineae > Caldilineales > Caldilineaceae > Bin5. Next base: position 19,754 of record VXOE01000289.1, read on the forward strand.
TAAAGATGTACGTGAAGAGCGGATGGATGTTCCTCAAGGATCAGTTGCGAACCCCGCCCAATGAGAACAACATTCCCCCGCTCTGCCAGCGCCCGGATGGCGCTTGACATCCCTTCCACGTACGTCGCCTGATCCATCGGCCGGTTACGCCGGTTTGGATCCGCCGAGAATAGCGAACGCATCTCCTGGCTCACAACACCGGCGCGCGACATCAGTTTCTCCTCAGCCTCGACAATTACTTCGACCTCCACGCCGGCCTGGCGCGCCATCTCTGCAAGTACCTCCTTATCGATACAAGTCGAGTCCAACTCGTGGCCCACTGCCTCAGCAATGCGTGTGCCCCGCGAGCCCAGTTCACGCGAAATCGTTACGACTGTCATCTTTGCCTCCCCTATAGAGGTCACCTGCATTCGCGCCCGGAATGTAGCACCAGATCACATCCCGGAATCCGGATCATGGCAAATCAGCGACTGCACCTTTAATCGGAATACACGCCGTAGTCGAACTGTTCGGCCTCCTATCGGAACGTTCCCCGCTACTTCTATCGCAACGACTAAGCCATAGCCACTCCGCGATCAACACAGGGGCAGAAGAAGCGCTCTCTCTCTGACCACTGACCACTGCCCACTGACCACTGACCACTGCAGTTCTGGGCGGTCGGGCCTATTCGGCCCTCCCTTGT
>VXOE01000336.1 GCA_009840225.1 Caldilineaceae bacterium SB0662_bin_25
GGGCCGAATAGGCCCGACCGCCCAGAACTGCAGTGGTCAGTGGTTAGTGGTCAGTTGTCAGAGACGATGCTTTTCTTGCGTCAGAGTTGAACGCGGACTGGCCATGGTTTGATCTGTGCAAGAGGTTTACTTGAACTCACCCCCACTTTGGGATGGACACGTAAGAACTTTGGCGGGCTCGGCCTTCCAATTTGTGTCGGGCCGTAGTTATGTTTTTCCGCCGAAATGCCGGCGCCCTGATCTGTCGCTTACCACCTTCTAAGGGCCACTGCCATTTATCAATTCCGTCTTGGGCAGGTCCTTGGTGGGGTCGACGAAGGGGACGCGGACGACCTCGGCGTCGACGATGCCGTCGGCGGGGAGTTGGACTTTGACCTGGGTGCCGCGCCTCCAGTGCGAGCGGGGCATGACGGCCAGGGCGATGTTGGACTCCTGGTTCGGAGACCAGAAGGCGCTGGTGACGTAGCCGACGTCGTCGCCGGAGTCATTGTCTTTGACCAGATAGAAATCCTCGTTGTACCAGACGATCGGCTCGCCGCCGACGCGGAGACCGACCAGCCGCTGATTCACCCCCTCCTGCTTGATCCTCGTGAGCGCCTCTTTGCCGATGAAGTCGCCTTTGTCCAAGTCCACCTGCCAGCCGAGGCGGACTTCGTAGGGGTTGTTCTCGATGTCCATGTCCTGGCCGTAGGAGAGGATGCCGGCCTCGATGCGGCGGATGTGACTGGGCGCGATGACGCCGAGGTTGAATTCCTCGCCCTGCTGGAGGATGTGGGGCCAGATGTCGTCAGCGTGGAGCATGGCGTTGTGCAGGTAGATCTCGAAGCCGACCTCGGCGGAGAAGCCGGTGCGCGAGATGGTTACGGGATGACCGTTGAGCGTTTCGTGGATGAGGCCGTAGTAGGGGATCTCGCGGATGTGGGAGCCGAACATCTTCTCCATGAGCGGGGCGGACTTGGGGCCCTGGATCTGGACTGGAGAGACATCGAGCTCGTGGATATCGACGTTGAAACGGCCGGTGGCGTTGACGCCCTGGGCCCAGAGCAGAACGTCGGAATCGGAGATGCTGAACCAGAACTCGTCGTCGGCGACGCGCAGGAGCACGGGGTCGTTGATGATGCCGCCGTACTGGTTGCAGAGGATGACGTAGCGTGCGCGCATGTTGGGCATCAGGCTGTGCACGTCGCGAGTGATGAGATAGTCGACGAACGCCGCGGCGTCGGGGCCCTTGACCTGGATCTGGCGTTCGACGGCGACGTCCCACATGCTGACGTGCTCGGTGAGGAATTTGTACTCGGCGAGCATGCCGCCGTCTTCGGGCTTGATGTAGGCGCGGGGGTGGTACTGGTGGTTATAGGTGGTATAGGCCCAGCAGCCGGCGGCCTTGGCCAGGTGCCACCAGGGCGACTTCCTGATGCGGGTCGAGATGAGCATGCGGGCGTCGCTGTTTCCGCTCTGGCGCAGGTTTATGGGCAAGCGGCGGTTCTTGAGGCCGTCGATGAGTAGTGTTTGTTGCATGTGGAAAAACTCCAGTGGTTGTTAGTTTCCAGTTTTGAGTTTCTAGTTTTTAGTTGCCGATAGCCAGCAACGTTTTATGCCTTCATTTTTGTGCCTCGTGGATCGTAGAGAGGTTCTCTTGCCACCGTTGCGGGGAGGCGTTCGTCGAAGTAGAGGATGTCGACGCTGGTTCCTTCTTTAGCGTAGTCGGTGGGCAGGTAGCCGTAGACGATGCCGCGGCCGATGGAATGGCCGTAGTTGGCGCTGGTGACGTAGCCCAGGACGCGGTCTGCGTCCATGATCGGCTCTTTGCCCATGACGACTGCGTCAGGGTTGTCGAGGGTCATGCAGCAGAGCCGGCGCGTGTTGCCTTGCGCGCGAATCTCTGTCAATGCGTCGCGGCCGATGAAGTCGCCTTTGTTCATGCGCACGGCGAATTCGAGGCCGGCATCGTAGGGATTGTACTCGGTGTGGATGTCCTGGCCCCAGAGACGGTAGCCCTTTTCGAGCCGGAGGGAGTCGAAGGCTCCGCCGCCGGCCGCGATCAGGCCGAGCGGTTCGCCCGCCTCCCAAAGGATGTCCCAGAAGCGCAGGCCCTGTTCGAAGGGCGCATAAAGCTCCCAGCCAAGTTCGCCGACGTAGGAGATGCGCAAGGCCAGCACGGGGACCTCGGCGATCGTTATCTGTTTGGCGGTCAGGTAGGGGAAGGCGGCGTCGCTCAGGTCGTCTTCGCAGACGGCGCTGAGCAGGTCGCGAGCGTGCGGGCCCCAGAGGCCGAGGCAGCATTGGGCAGACGATATGTCGGTCAAGGTGGCGGAGCCGTCGCCGGGCAGGTGCCGCTCCATCCAGGCCAGGTCGTGGAGGCCCATGGCGCCGCCGGTTACAATCATGAAGCGCTCGTCGGCGAGGCGGGTGACGGTCAGGTCGCACTTGATGCCGCCGCGGGGGGTCAACATGGCGGTGTAGGTGATGGAACCGACGGGTCTGTCCATCTGGTTGGCTGCGAGGCGCTGCAGGGCGGGGAGCGCGCCGGGGCCGGTCATCTCAAATATGGCGAAGGGTGTCAGATCGAAGAGAGCCACGCGTTCGCGCGTGGCTGCGTGTTCGGCGGCGACAGCCGGGGACCATTCCTGCGCGGCCCAGTCGTTGCGGGCTGTGCCGTTTACATTGCGTGTTTCGAGCAATGCCAGGTTGGCATCGTACCATTGGGGGCGTTCCCAGCCGGCGTTCTCGAAGAAGACGGCGTCCAACTCCTGCTGGCGAGCAAAGAAGGGCGTCAGGCGCAGGTTGCGGGGGTGGGTCATCTGCTGGCGGGGGTGGATGATGTCGTAGACTTCGCGGTACTGCTGGGCGGCGCGGGCACGGATGTAGGGGCGGCTGAGGGCGTGCGGGTGGAAGCGCCTGATGTCGCACTCGTGCAGATCGGTCGTGGGCTCACCTTGTACGATCCATTCGGCGACCGCTTTGCCGACGCCGCCGGCGTGTGTGATCCAGACGGCCTGGGCGGACCAGAAGCCGGGCAGGTGCGGCGATTCGCCGAGCACGGGGAAGCCGTCGTTGGTGAATGAGAAGATGCCGTTGAGTCTGCGGGTCAGCTCCACGTCTGTGAGGCTGGGCATCAGTTCGCCGGTTGCGGTCAGCGCGGCCTCGAAGTGGGCCGGGGGGAAGTGCATTTCTGCGGGCGGCAATCCATCCATGGCGCGGTCTGGGAGGTCGTTGGCGTCCACCAGGAGCGGTTCGTGCAGGTAGGAGCCGATCCCGATGCTCTCGCCTTCCTGCCGGAAGTACATCGCTTTGTCCTGGTTGCGCAGGAAGGGGAGCGAAATCTCCTCGGTGGCGCCGGCCAGTTCGGGCAGGGGGACAGTGGCGGCGTAGAGGTGTTGCATCGGCGAGAGCGGGATGGGCACCGTTGCCATGCCGCCGACCTTGGGCGCCCAGATGCCAGTGGCGGCGACGACGAGGTCTGTCTCGATTTCACCTTGGGTTGTCTGTACGGCGGTGACGCGCCCGCCGGCGGTGGCGAAGCCGATCACTTTGACGCCGCCGAAAAATTGGGCGCCGGTTTGCTCGGCCGCGCGGGCCATCGCCTCTGCTGACCGGGTGGCCTTCGTCTGAATGTCGGAGGGGACGTAGAGGGCACCATAGATGCGGTCAGAGAGGAGGGGAAAGCGGGCGCGCGCTTCGTCTGGGGTGAGCAGGTGGCAGTCTACCCCCCAGGCGAGGCCGTAGCCGTGCTTGCGTTTGAGGTCGGTGAGGCGCTCGAGCGTCCAGGCGACTTCCATGCTGCCGACCTGCCGGGTGCACGGTTCGCCGTCGAGCTCCATTTGGGTCCAGAGATCGACGCTGTGGCGCGCGAACTCGGTCATGGTCTTGGAGGCGTTGATCTGGAAGACGAGGCCTGGCGCGTGCGAGGTGGAGCCGCCGGTTTCGAAGAGAGGGCCTTGATCGACGACGACGATCTCGTGCCATCCGAGTTTCGTCAGGTGGTAGGCCACGCTACAGCCGGCGATTCCGGCGCCGATAATCACTACCTGGGCATGTTTGGGCAACATCATTGTCCCTACTTTCCGGTGACTGCCTTCCGGCCTCAGGCCATGATTTTCAGTTTCTCAAACGGTACGATCAGCCGCAGCGGTTCGTCGTTGTAGAAACGTTGGATGTCGCGAACGATCTCTTCAACCAGGCGCATGCGGTTCTCGACCGTGTGGCCTGACACATGGGGCGACAGGAAGACATTGTCGAGATCGCGGATGGGATGGTCGGGGGACAAGGGTTCCGGCTCGAAGACATCGATGTAGGCGTTGAAGCGGTCCTTCTGCAGCTCGGCAACCAAGGCATCCTGATCCAGAACCCAGGAGCGGGCGGTGTGTACGAAGAGTGCGCCGTCGCGAATCGACTGAAAGTGGGCGCCGGTGATCATCTTTCTGGTTTCGGGGGTGATGGGGGCGTGCACGGAGATGATATCGGAGTTGGCGAAGATTTCCTCCAGGGAGACGCTGCGTACGTCGAGCAAGTGGGCGTCTTCCTGGCTGAGATAAGGGTCGTAGACCGACACGTCGCAGTTGAAGGGCTTGAGCAGACCGATGACGCGGCGGCCGACCATGCTGGCGCTGACGAGCCCCACTTTCTTGGAGTAAAGGGAGTGACCGGGCCAGTTGGGGGCGGGTTTCCAGCCGCGTTCGACCTTCATGGTGTGTTCGTAGGGCCAGAGGTTGCGCTGACCGCTCAGCATTGCCCAGAGCGTGTATTCGGCGACGGATTCGGCGATTACGTCGGCGGCACTGAGGAGGACGATGCCGCGTTGGTGGCCGGATTCTGCCAGGCGGGTCTTGACCGAGCCGGCGGCATGGCCGACGATCTGCAGGTCTTCGGCGGCGGCTACATGTTCGTCGGTGATGAGGGGCGATCCCCAGGAGGTGACCACGACTGACGCGCCGGGAATCAACTCGAGCAGCTCATCGCTTGAGTAGTTGCGCTCCAGATTGTTCCAGATCACGGTGCCCAGGCTCTCCAGTATGGAGACTGCCTCCGGGGAGAGGATGTCTTCAGAGAGGCCAGTCGGGGGCAGGTAGAGAATCTTTCGTTCTTGCGTCATGCGAATGTGTCAACCTTTCACGCCGCTGAGTGAGATGCCGCGAATGATATAGCGCTGCATGAGTATGAAGACGAGCAGTGTCGGGAGAAAGCCGAGCACGGCGCCGGCCATATCCAGTCCTGCATCGCCGCCGGAGCGCGCCACGGTGCCCAGGCCGACGGTCAGGGTGCGCATATCGGACTTGGATGTGACGATCATGGGATAGAAAAAGGAGTTCCAGTTGCCCATAAAGCGGAGGACGGCCAGCGTCGCCATGGTGGGTACGACCTGCGGCATGAGCACATGCCACCAGTTCTGCCAGAGATTGGCGCCATCGATGGTCCCGGCATCGTCATAGTCGCGGGGGATGCTCAAATAGGCCTGGCGCAGCAGGAAGGTACCGAAAATGGAGGCAAACCAGGGCCCGATCAGAGCGGTATAGGTATTCACAAGCCCGAGCTGCGAGAGAACGACGAACTGGGGCACGATCAGGGCTGTATCGGGCATGATCAGAATGCCCAAAAAGAGCACAAAGATGACGTTCTTGCCCCAGAAATCGCCCCTGGCAAAGGCAAATCCGGCCATACTCGAGGTGATCACTCCGCCCAAGGTTGATATGACCGCGACATAGACACTGTTGAAGAGCCAGCGCAGCGCGTCTGTGCGGGCAAAGAGTGTCTGGAAGTTCTCCAGGGTCATCGGCGTTGGGATCAGTTCGACTGGGAAGGTGATAAAGCGAATGTTCTGGGTGAGAGAAACCGACAGCATGATAAGAAACGGCCCAACGGTTGTGATCGCCACCGCGGCCATCAGTAAGTAGATGATTGTCTCTCTAATCGGGTTGGGTTTTTCGACTGAGGTGCTGCTAGTTTCGGAAACAGACATCTGAAGAGCTCCAAAACGATCATTCCAAGACAAAGAGACGGGCGCCGGTCTCTTCCAACAAGGGCTATCCCCGGTGACCGGCGATTTTCCTTACGTGTCAGCTAATAGACGTCTTCTCCAAAGCGCAGATAGCGGGACTGAATCAGTGCGATGAGCAGAATTATCAAGAAGAAGAGTATTGAAAGGGCGGATGCGTAACCGAAGCGGCCGAAGTTAAAGGCTTCATTGTAGATCTGGTAGACCACGGTTGTTGTGGCGTTTACAGGCCCGCCGCCGGTCAAGATGAAGATAGAACCGAAGACCTGCAATGCGCCGATGGTGGCGATAACGATGATAAAGGCGGCTGTTGGGCGCAGAAGTGGTATGGTGACGTAGCGATGAAGGCGCCATCCGTTGGCGCCGTCCACTTTGGCGGCATCATAGAGTTCATTGGGGATGGCCTGCAGCCCGGCAAGCCAGATGACCATAAAGTAACCGAACGCCTCCCACAAACTGATGCCGACAATGCTGGGCATGGCCTGGTAGACGTCGATCAGCCATCTCTGGGGCGGGATGCCGACAAGCCCGATCAGAAAGTTAAGAGGGCCGTCGGGGCGTGGAGAAAGGAAGCGGCGAAAAATCAGGGCAAGGACCGCCACCGACGTAATGTTGGGAAGAAAGTAGATGGCGCGGAAGGCTTTCATGCCCCGCAACGGCCTGTTTACGAGCACGGCAACGCCCAGAGAAATTGCCACCAGGAGGGGGATATACATTAGCGTAAACCAGGCCGTGTTGAGCATGGCCTTGTGGAGCTTGGCATCGGTCAGCATGTTGATGAAGTGTGCGACCCCGACAAATTCACGCGTCGAGAGCAGATCTGTCTTCAAGACACTGTACCGGAACATCGAAATCCAAGGGACCAGGTTGAAGACCAGGAAGACAACGGCGTTGATGATGATAAAGGGATACCAGGGCAGGGAACGCCGCAGCCGTCTCAGGAACTGGGAGGTTGCGCGCTGGGATGGGCTCGCAACGGCCATGATCAGTTTCTCCATTCGGAACAAAAAACCGCAGAGTTGCTGAGATGGGAGGCTTTCCCGCTTCTCCGCAACTCTGCGATCTGAGTTGGGACTGCTTAGACGGAGTTGACTCCGTTATCCATATTGTTCCAACAGAAGCGCATCGATCTCAGTCTTGATGGTCTCCAACGCTTCTTCTACCGTGGCCTGACCGAGAATGGCGGCCTGGAACTGCGGGCCGGCGACAACCTTACTCTCCTGCCAGAGGGTGTTGGTGTCGACACCGGCAAACAGCAGAGGTCCGAAACGGTCTACATACTCGGCGGTGCAGGGGGCAGGACTCCAGATTTCCTTGGCCTTGTTTCCGACAGGGGTCGTGCCTGCCAGGTTGGCGCGTGTCCCGACCTGTTCGGGCGCAAGCATGTAGGTAACCCATGTGACGGCGGCGTCGACCGCGTCGCTCTGACTGGTGATGGCCCAACCCTGGCCCGAAACGATGCCGGAAACCGCGGTAATCGAGCTGTCCATGCTGCGTGGGTGGCCGATCACGAACTCCAGATCCGGGTTTGCTTCAACGTCTTGAACGCAGGCTGCATCTTCCCTGCGTCCTGTCACCTGTTCCAATGAACCCCAGTAATCGGGGAGGCCGCCCTGTTCATCGACGCTGCCGATGGCGTATTCCAGGGGGACCCAGCCATTGTCATATTCAGTGACCCATCGGGTCAGGGCATCAATGACGGGCTGCTCCAGGAAATTGGAGGTGGTGCGATCGTCGGCGTAGACCTGCCCGCCTGCTTCGTGCACGGTAACCAGGAATTCACCCCAGTTAAAAGTACTGAGGTTTTCCAGATACCAGTTGTTTTCTGCGGCTTTTTCGGCCAGGGCATAGAGCTCGTCCCAGGTCCCGAATGCCGCGGTCTCCGGGTCATAGCCCAGTTCTGAAAGCAGGCCGCCGTTGTAGGCGATGCCGTTGACTTCGGCTTCGAACAACGGCATATAGAGGACACCGTCCATGCTGGCCGCATCGATTTCAGCGCCGGTATAGTCGGCCAGAACGTCGGCGGACAGAAGGTCATCGAGACCAAGGATCACGCCTTTGGTGATATAGGCCGGCACGGTATCGGTGGTGGCATCCCAGATATCGGGCGCCTCACCGGCCGCGGCGGCGGCGTAGAGTTTCTCACGACGCCCGCCCCAGGGCTGTACTTCGACCTGCGCCATGATGTCAGGATGGGCAGCATGGAAGCCCTCATTCAGAGGGGCATAGACGATGTCGCCATCATTCTCCGTGCGGGGATAGGCCCAGATGTCGATGGTCGTTGTAGCCATGGCTGCGTCACCGGTATCGGCTGCGGGCGCGGCCGGGGCCACACAGGCCGCCAAAGCAGAAGTAACGGTCACGCCGGCTGACAGCTGCAAGAATCGACGTCGACTCAAGACTGATTGCGTCATGGATTCCTCCTCAAGGAAATGTATGGATATATTCAACCGCAGGTCCGGAAAGGATGAAGTCTGAGATTTGAGTGGCGGTTGCGTGATTATAGCGCAATCGTTGCGAAATGGGACAATCTGCTGAATTCGATGCGGGCCCTATTGAAGTCAAACGTGCAGGCGGTTGGCCACATCTGCTTGGGCCACCGACTCCTGCTCGCCGTTGATCAGGTCTTTGACGGTGACTGTACCGGCCGCCAACTCGTGTCCGCCTAAGAGAAGGGCAACCGGAATGTTGCGTTCTTCGGCGTATCTGAACTGGCGGCCCAGGTTGTCCGGGTCCGGGTAGTGATCGACGCGCAGACCAGCCTGCCGTAGCGCGTTTGCCAGCTCCACGTTCGCCGCCAACGTCTCACGGTCGAAATTGGTGATCAGGATCTGAGGTTGTCCGGCCAGTTTTTGCGGGAAGAGGCCGCGCTCTTCCATGATGAGCAGGATGCGCTCCAGGCCGAGGCTGAAGCCGCAAGCAGGGATCGAGCGGTTGCTGAACATGCCGATCAGGTCGTCGTAGCGTCCGCCGGCGCCGCCGGAACCGCTCAGGGTGGGGAACTCGATTTCGTAGATTGGGCCGGTGTAGTAGCTCAGGCCGCGCGCCAAGTATGGGTCGATGCGGATGTGGTCGCCAGCCGGGCCGGTCTGCGTCAGCGTCACTACATTTTTCAGTTCGGCCAACGCCTGTTCGCCGTTATCAGAAGTTGCCAGCTTCTCTTCCAGCCAGCAGAGCGCCGCGTCCGTATCCTCCGGTGCGGTGGCCATCAGGTCCAGCAGAGCGGTTGAGGCGGTCTGATCGATCCCGCGTGAGCGCAACTCCTTTTCCACGCCTTCGAGGCCGATCTTGTCCAGCTTGTCGACGGCGACCAGCGCGTCCGACTCCAGTTCCGCGGGAACGCCGGTCACTTCCATCAGGCCGCGCAGCACGCCGCGGTGATTCAGGCGCAAGAGAAAGCCGGACGCATCGCGCCCGCGAAAGCCGAGCTCCTGCAGGACCTGGGCACCGGCGTTGAGGACCTCAGCTTCGACGAGCTGGCTGGAGGAGCCGACTACGTCCAGGTCGCACTGATAGAATTCGCGGAAACGTCCCTTAGCGGGGCGGTCGGCGCGGTAGACGGGTGCGATGTGGTAGCGCTTGAAGTAACGGGGGAGCTGGTTGCTGTACTCGGCGACGATGCGGGCGAGCGGCACTGTCAGGTCGTAGCGCAAGCCAGCGTCGGCGATTTCGTCTTGGGTTGGAGAGTCGGCGAGCGCTCGTTGCAGTTTGGCGCCGCGCTTGGCGACGCGGAAGATGAGCTGATCGCCCTCTTCGCCGTACTTGCCGAGCAGGGTATCCAGGCGTTCCATCACCGGTGTGTCGAGCGGTTCAAAGCCGTAGCTCTGGTAGACGCGTTCGATCACATCGATGACGTATTGGCGGCGCAGCACGTCGAGGGGCAGGAAGTCGCGGGCGCCGCTGATCGGCTTGGTTTGGAATCGGGCCACTGAAGTTTCTCCTGGTAAGTTGCGCCGCCAGACTGAAGAGGCAGCGCGTTCAGCAGCATCTTACACGAAGAGATGGGGAGATAGAAAGATTGGGGAGGAGGGGAAGGTCTTCCTAACACAGTCGGCGTGACATGCATCAGAGGTTGTGCCAAGCGAAGCCGGCCGTAACAAGAGGGAATAGCGTGTTAGCCAGCAGCCACTGCTTCCGGCATGACTATCTGCGCAATTTTGCTGGCCAGTTGTTTGAAATCGCGGCGAGCGTCATTGGCCGCTGCCGCATGACTACCGATTGCGCCGTCGGCGGTGGTCAGGTGGAAGATTGGCTTGCGCGCTTCCTGCGCCATCGGCACAAGACTACGGAAATGCTTGACGGTTGCGAGGGCATGTGCCGTGTCTTGCGCAGGGGTCTCCGCATAGGGACCTTCGCTATCGCCTAACAGGTTGCGGGCGTACTCTTCAGGCATGCGGTTCACCCACTTGTCATAGGCTCTTACGGGGCGGCTGAGACGGACTCCGTGCTGCTGGACTACATAGCCTATCGGCTTCATGGCGCCTGCCGGCAGTAGGAATTCTGGCTGCTGCCAGTTGTCTCTGCGTTTACTCCAATCGGCGCGCCAGCGGTTCAGCGAAGGGCCAAGATTACGCAGCCCCTGAAGCGAAAACAGATCTGCGCCCAGAGGAACGATTATGTAGTCGGTAGCAATTAAGGCAGACCGATTTATCGCACCCAGGTTAGGGCCGACATCGGCCAGGATTATGTCTGCGTTCATCTGCCGCGCACCGTCTTGCATCACCGTTGCAAAGGCTGTCAGAACACGAAAGGAGCGGTACAGCTCGCCGGAATCCAGCGCATTGGGCCATTCCGTGGACAGGATATCTTCATATCCGGCCAGCGCCAGATCGCCTGGTATCAGACCGAGCGAGAGAGCAATCTGCACGAGAGCGGGGCTTTGGACATCGCCCGCACGCGTGAGTGGCCTCACGCACTGCATGATGGTCTGCCCGGCGGTGCTATTGTTGTCTTTCCACAGTTCTTCCAGACGCTCCTCGATCAAGAAGGCGGCGGTGAGATTTGCTTGAGGGTCCAGGTCGCAGGCAAGTACGTGATAACCTGAGTCAGATAGCATCCAGGCAAGATGATAGACGAGAGAGGTTTTGCCTACGCCACCCTTGTTATTGAAGAAGGTAAGAACGGGGACACTCATCTTGCCGCAGCCTAATGCTTTTGCGCTGCATAAATCACGACCCGCACATGGTTGCCTGAAACATCAAACTCAGGAGGCGGATGTCCTGCCTGCGCCAAGTGCCGTCTGGCGATGTCGATTCCAACGCCGAAACGCTGAACATAGCCCAGTGTTTTCATCGCGTCGGCCAGATTGGGGTTGCGGTAGTCGGTGAGCCCCGGCTGGCCGAAGTTGTCAGCGGCGACCGTTCCGAAGGCTCCGCCGGGGCTTATAACTTCGATGCGATCTCTAAACCAACTGACGCGAACCGGCGCGTTCGTCGCCTCATACGTTCTGTGCATTATGGCGTTGCGGGTGATCTGTTGCAGAGCTTCCATGGGATACAGTGCGGTGCGTAGATCGGTGTCGCCGGAGGTAATATCCACCTCTGTGCGGTTATGCGCGCGCAGTTTTTCATCCAACCGGCGCAGAAGATCGGGAACAGCACCGCCAATGTCTTCGCTGTCAAGAATATCATCGGCAAGTTCGTTGCCGCCAATTCTGAGAAACTGCGCGTAGGCGCCTGGCAGAAAGTCCTGCGGATTCTTGCCAATAGCGAGCAGGCCCAATACTGTCGCGGTGGTCCGCTGGGCGGACTCAATCATCTTCGTCGCGGAAAGTTGCTCACGAAGAGAACGGTCGTTGGCAGCAAGGATTTCATCGGCAAAGGCAGCGGGCAGATACTCGTTTTCGAACTGTGTGAGGTTGAGATCGGACAGACCGGTAGTAGGTATAGGGGTGACGTCGAAAGGTCGATCTCCAAATCGCCTTTTCTCATTGAGGATGCGCTCGTCCTGTGCCGTGGCGATACCGCGGCGGGGGCCTATGCGGATGCAGATGGAACCTTTGCAGCGTACAGGAGGCGAGTTGGACGGCTGCACGACAACCAGTGCCACCTCTTTGTTCTGCAGCGCTCTCCTTTCTACCGCCAGGGTGGGAGGCGGCAGGATGTTGCCATCGGTTTTCATATCGGCCAGCTGTTGAAGCAATCGGTCGGTGGCCGGTATGCCGACGACTGTGCAGTCGTCCCTCACTCCCACAAAAACAAGACCGGGCGCGCCGTGTCCGGGTAGATCGTTGGCAAAAGCGCAGATGGCCTCACGGACTCTCTCAGCGGCGCTTCCTGTTAGGGACTCCTTGAATTCAACGCGGTCAGTTTCGCCCTCGGCGATAACCCGCAAGAGTTCTGCATCAGTAAAGTCTGACAATTGCTATTTCACTCCAATCCGCTCTTCAGGACATCGCGGTAGGCGGCGACGCGGTCTCGGCGCAGCGCGCGTTTGTGGCCCAGGACTGCTTTGAAGGATTCGCTTATGATCTGCAGGCGAAATTCGAGGAGCAGATAGCGCCGCAGCAGGGCTGCCCACATGGGGCCGTGCCACTTGCGCATGTAACGCACCTTGCTGCGGTTGAAGAGGATATGGCGCCTAGCGCTGACCTGGCCGCTGCTGCGGCCCTCGGCGTGGATGACGATTGCGCCGGGGTCGTAGACCACGCGCCAGCCGGCGCGCTTGATGCGGCGGCAGAGGTCGGTCTCTTCACTGTACATGAAGAACTGGGGATCGAAACCGCCGAGCGCGGCCAGCACCTCTCCCCGCACCAGGAGGGCAGCGCCGACCAGCCAGTCCACGTCCTGGCGGGCGTTGGCCGGCCAGTCGGCGAGGTGGTAGCTGCGAGTCCACGGGTTGCGGGGCCACATCTGCTCCAGCCAGGTGCTCTCGAAAAAGCCGGTGAGGCGGCCGGGGAAGCGGCGGCGGCTACTTTGCAGTGCGCCGTCGGTGTAGCGCAGTTGGGGTCCGATGGCGCCGATGGTCTCGTCTTCGTTGATGCCGTTGTAGAGGGCCCACAGGCTGCCGGGCAGGAGTTCGGTGTCCGGGTTGAGGAAGTAGATGAAACGGGCCTTGGCGGCGGGACGCGGCGCAGAGTCCGTTGCCAGATTGCCGTCAGAAGTCCGCAGTTCTGTGGCCGGACCCACGGAGCCGGTCTGATTGGGCGTTTCTCCCTCTCCGTCCTGCGGCGGCTGGGGGTCGAACCCCATTGCTTCCAGCGCCCGGTTGTTGCCGCCGGTGAAACCCAGGTTTTGGTTGCTGAAGATGGTCTGCACCCAGGGGAAGCGGCTTGGCAGGAGAGATGGTGTGGCGTCTTCGCTGGCGTTGTCGAGCACCACGACCTGGATGGTGGCCTCGTTGTTCGGCCCGAAGCGGCGCACTGCTGTCGAGGAGCGGGAGACGGTCTTGCGCTCTGCTTTATCGGGGCGTCCTTCGTCTATCGGTGTGCTCTGCTGTTCGATCGAGGTAAGGCAGGCGCGCAGATGGTCCCAGACGTTCCAGGAGATGATCACGATCACCAGATCGGTCGGCGGCGGTCTTCTGTCCGTTTGCTGTAGGGTCTCGCCTCTTTGAGGCCCTGCCCGGCCGCGAAGTCGTTGAAGCATCACGTTGGCAGATGGATGGAGGCTGGTTGTCGGGCACAGTGCAGGGATATGCGCTGATCTCTGACCGCTGGTGGGTTCGATTCAACTGGTGCGCTGCACAACAAAGGCGCAGAGGCCCAGAAGCGATCGCAGGCAGAGGTTGTCATTGAAAGGAGCCAAGTCGTGAACCGCGTGATCGAGAAAGCCGAGGGCTTGCTGACGGGAGGCTTCGATGGCGCCACTGGCGCGCACGGCCTGAACGATCTCCTGCACGGTTGTGGACAGGATGCTGGGGTCGCCGGCATCGGCGTGCTCCCTGGCCTGGAGCAGGCGGGACACCACCTTCTGCGGCTGGGGCAGTTCGCGCAGGTAGTAGAGGAAGGGCAGTGTCAGAGTACCCTGGCGCAGGTCGCTTCCCACGGGCTTGCCAAGGGTAGCGTCGGTGCCGACAAAGTCGAGGATGTCATCCACGATCTGGAAGGCCATTCCGAACTGGTAGCCGAAGGATTTCAGCGCCTCGACCCGGTCCGGCGGCAAGCCTATCAGGACGGCGGCGGCTTCGGTGGCGGCGCTGTAGAGACTGGCCGTCTTGGCATAGATGCGCTGGTAGTAGGCCTGGCGGTCCTGACGAAAGTCGTTGCGGTCAGAGAGTTGGCGCATTTCGCCGTCTACGATCACGCGCAGGGTATCGCTGAAGATGGTGATGACGCGTACGTTGCCGGTTTCGGCGGCGAACTGGGCGGAGCGGGCGAACATATAGTCGCCGGCGAGAACCGTGGCGCCCGCGCTCCAGGAGGCGTTGAGCGTGGGTGCGTCACGACGCAAGAGCGCGCCGTCGATGACATCGTCGTGGACGAGCGTGGCGGTGTGCAGCATCTCCACAGCCGCGGCCAGGGCGATGAGGGTTTGCGGTTGGCGGTCCTCACCCGTGCTCGCCGGCGTACCGTCCACATGGGGGTGCGAGTTGTTGCGCTCCGGTTGGTCGTCATGGAGCCCTGCGGCCAGCAGCGCCAGGGCAGGTCGTAACCGTTTCCCGCCCTGGCCGATCAGTTCGAGGAAGGCGTTGGCCAGGGGCGCGAACACGTCGGCGTCAACGCTCTTCATCTTCTCTTCTACCTGGGCAAGGCCCCCGCGCACCGGTGCGAGCAGCGTCGACGCGTCCTGCGGCGTCAATAGCATGCGACGGAAATACTCGTGCGGGATCTCTTCACGCGCGTCGAGGGCGCCCGAGCGCGGCATCATCTGCGGCCTGTCCTGCGCCAAGGGTCTCGCTTCCGTATCGGTGAGCTGTTCGACCTGGACTTGGTCAACCATACAAAATGTGTCACAAAGCCGTAGAGCGGCGGATTACATCGGCCGGCCGGCAGCGACCGCTGCTGTCTCCGGCCTCTTTGCACCAGCCAGCGGCTGAAAGATCGAGAGGGCAACAGCGGTCGTTCGGGCCGCTATTTCCTCAACAGGCACGGCCAGGAGCTCGGCGAGCTTTTCGGCCACCAGAGCCACATACGCGGGTTCGTTGCGTTTACCTCGAAAGGGATGCGGCGTCAGCCAGGGCGCGTCGGTTTCGAGCATGAGGCGGTCGAGCACCAAGTGCGGCACCAGTTGGTGCAATGCCCGTGCGTTCCTGAATGTAACCGGACCGCCTAAGCCGATGGCGAAGTTCCACCGGTGGGCCGCTTGCGCCAGTTCTGCGTCACCGGAGAATGCGTGCAGTACGCCCCAAAAGGTCTTCTCTGCCAGTGGGGAATTGCGCGTCTGTGCGCTGGAAGCCCATTCTTGGAGGATGCCCGCCAAGTCGGTCGACGCCTCCCGGTTATGGATGATGACTGGCAGGCCTAGCTCGGCGGCCAGTTCCAGCTGCGCTCGAAATGCCTGCGCCTGCTGCTGGCGGGAGACGGTTCCCCAATGGTAGTCCAGGCCGATTTCTCCGATAGCGACAACCTTGGGATGATCGACCATCCCTCGCAACTGGTCCAGCGTCAGTTCGCTGAAATCGGCGCTGCTGTTGGGGTGGATTCCCACGGCAGCGTACACCTGCGGATGCCGGTCGGCCAGATCGATGGCCTGGCGGCAGTGGAGCAGATCGATACCGGGGTTGACGATCATGCTCACACCGCGCGCTTGTGCGCGCTCCAGCACGGCGGCCCGGTCCGCATCGAACTGCTCCAGGTCCAGATGGCAGTGGCTGTCAACCAGCGTCGGAACAGTCATGTGCGCTCAAATGGCGACATAGCAGCGCATCCGGTTTTGCGGTTCCTTTGAAGGCAGACGAACATGACTTTTTCTGGCATACGCTATTTGTTAATTTTATCACATATTATCAGTGCATAAAAGCCTATTAGAGGTCAGATCGACTTATTGTCATTAAGGGGGATTGGAGGTTGAACTCCGTCATCTACGCAGGTTTTCGCCTACAGCCCCACCAGCTTTTGGCCATCGGCAAGGATCGCGGCCACCTGCTCCTTGCGGGTTGTCTCGGTGTAGATGCGGATCAGGGGCTCGGTGCCGGAAAAGCGCACTAGGAGCCAGCCGCCATCTTCCATCGGGAACTTGTAGCCGTCGACGGTGATGCGGTCTGTAATGGCGATGCCGCCCAGCTTCAGCCCGCTGATATCGACATCATCGAGCCTTTGCTGGGCTGCGGCCTTCATGTCGGCACCGGTGAGGCGGATGTCGACCCGGTCGTAGAAGTGCTCGCCGACCTTCTCGAAGAGGAGCTGAAGCAGCTCGGTCGGCTTCTTGCCTGTACGCACCATCAGGTCGAGCAGGCAGAGATTGGAGAGGATGCCGTCGCGCTCGGGCACATGGCCGCGGAAGGCGTAGCCGCCGCTCTCCTCACCGCCGATCAGTGCATCGTGCTCCTGCATCGCCGGCGCCACGAATTTGAAGCCGACGCCCGTCTCCACAACGGGCACGTCGTAGGCCGCGCACAGCTTATCCAGCATCGAGGTGGTGCTGAGGGTCTTGACAATCGGACCGCGTTCGCCGCGCACCTCGAGCAGATAGTAGGCGAGCAGCCCGTAGACGCGCAGCTGGTCGACGAACTGGCCGTTCTCGTCGCCGAAGCCGCAGCGGTCGGCGTCACCGTCGAGGATACAGATGCAGTCGGCCTCCACGGAGCGGGCGACGGCCAGGCCGGCGTCGACATTGGGGGGGATCGGCTCGGGGCGGTCCATTTCAGGAAAGATTGGGTTGCGGTGGGCGTGGATTTCAATGACTTCGGTTTCGCCGCCGCCAAGGATTTCTGTCAGCCAGCCGGCGCCGTTGCCCCACATGCCGTCGACAACGATTTTAAGGCCGGCGTCACGGATGCGCGTGACATCAATCAGGCTGGACAGGTGGGCCAGATAGGCGGCCTGCGGCTGATGACGCCGCACTTTGCCGGTGGCGAGGGCGGCGTCGAGAGAGATGCTCTTTACCCCGTCCGAGCTGGGAATGCGGGCTTCGATGGCGGCCAGTCCATCGGGCGGCACCGCGCCGCCGCTGGCGTCGCGCACTTTGAAGCCGTTATCCTCGGGCGGATTGTGGCTGGCGGTGATGTTTACGGCGCCGGCGGCGTTGTTATTGACGGCAGCGAAGCTGATCACCGGTGTCGGCGCGGCGCCGTCGATCAGCAGGACCTGCAGGCCGTTGGCGGCCAATACCTCGGCCACTGCGGCGGCGAAGTGTTCACCCTGAAAGCGCTGGTCGTGGCCGACAACGACGGTTTGGGAAGCATAGCCCTCGTCTATGAGCCAGTTGGCAAAGCCTTGGGCACAGCGGCGCACATTGGCAAAGGTGTAGTCTTCGGCCATGCGTCCGCGCCAGCCATCGGTGCCAAAGCGTATTTTCGTCATGTAGTTTCCTTCGGATCGGGAGTTTACTTCAACATTGAGGATGTGCGCGAAGCGGGAGTGCCTGCGGCCCAACGACACGGACAGCCATGATTGCCTGATTGGTTCCTGTAAGCCTACTGCATATCAGGGGAATGGGCAAAGAAAGGGCGTTTGTAGGGTTGCCGCGGTCTAGTGATGAATTCGCCCGATGAACAGACCTTCGCGCAGGTGAAAGAGGGTACGACCATCCTCGCTACGGGGATGGAGGAATTCGTGCGTCTGGGGCGGGCCGTGAAAGAGGAGAGCCCGCAGGTAGGACTGCATCGCCTGGTCGTGGCGGGCGGCCCAATCCTCGAAGACCATCTGTTTTTCGAGGATCTCATTCTGGGTCAGTTCGAGGCCGACCTGTGCGTAGCCTTCCAGCCACTCCTCCACACTGAGGCAGCGTCCGTGGCTGGGATCGCGCAGTTTTTCGAAGGCGTTGACATAATCGCCGGCCACGCCTTCAGGCACGACGTTGTCCACGACCGCCAGGATGCCACCAGGACGCAGCACGCGCACCGATTCGCGCAGGAAGGCGTCGACGGCGGGGAAGTGATGGGGTGCGATGCGGCAGGTGAGCAGATCGAAACGGTTGTCCACATAGGGCAGGTTTTCGGCGTCGGCGTGCTCGACGGTCACGTTGTCGACGCCGCGCGCTGCAACCTGCTCGCGGGCGACGGTCAGCATCTGCGGTGTGATGTCGGTGGCGTGCACGTGGGCGACGTGGGGGGCAAAGGCGAAGGCAGTGTGGCCGGCGGCGGTGGCGATGTCCAGCGCCTGCCAGTCCGGCTGCGGTTCGACCAACTCAACAAGCCGTTGCAGGCTGGCGCCCTTGGCGTGGGGCCGACTGGTTATGTATGTCCGGGCATGAGCACCGAACTGCTCTTTTACTGATTTCTTATCCATCTGTCCTAGCCTTTCCGGCGGTCCTGATCGAACTTCTCAGATCGGGCCTCTTGTATGGCGCACAACAGCGTCTCGTGGACGCCCGGCTGACCGTTGCTGGCGATGATGCAGTGGTCGTCCAGACCGAAAGGTGCGCCCTGGTAGTTGGTGACAAGACCGCCGGCCTCGCGCACAAGGAGGACGCCGGCGGCGACATCCCAGGGCTTGATCCATCCTTCCCAGTAGGCTGAGAATGCGCCGGAGGCCACATAGGCCAGGTCGGCGGAGGAGGCGCCCATGCGGCGGACGCCGCGACAGACCGGCATGATGCGTGCGAATTCGGCTGCGTTGTTGTCCTCGTTCACGGCTCGGTGGTAGGGAAAGCCGGTCGTCAGCAGCGCGTCCGCCAGTGTGGATGCCCGGCTGACCTGCAAGCGCTGCTGCTCGCCGCTGCGGCGCCGCAGATAGGTACCCTGGCCGACCTGCGCCCAGAAGAGCTCGAACTGCGGCAGGATGAGCGAGAGGCCGAAGATGGTCATATTACGGTGGATGAGAGCGATGTTGATGCCGAACCAGGGCAGGCCAGCGGCAAAGTTGATGGTGCCGTCGATCGGATCCACCAGCCAGTAGTAGTCGTCTTGGGGCCGTTCATCGCTTTCTTCGCCCCAGAAACCGAAGTTAGATGTCAGGGCGGCCAGCCGGTCGCGAATCAGGGTCTCGCAGGCCAGATCGGCCTCGGTGACCAGGTCATTGGGGGTTGACTTGGCATGGATAGAACGCAGGCCACCCTGCTGCATTGTCAGCGCCAGTTCGCCGGCCTGACGTGCCAGTTCGAAGAGAGGAGTTTTTGCGACCGGCAATTCCTCTTCCTGGGATGGGGTTCGTTCTGTTTCTGTTACGGAGGTCACGGCTACATCTCCTCGCGGAAATGGAGGCCGCGCCGCTCCTTTTCCTTCATCGTGGCCTGACGGATCATCTCCCGCACCGCCATCGGATCTTTGACGTTGTTAAGCGTAAATTCAGGATGGCTGGGATCGTTGCTGGTTATCGTTACATCGCCCACATTCAGTGCCCTTTCGCCCAGATGCTGGTTCACCGAAGTGTCGCGCACGCGCACCAGTTCGATCTCGTGGTAACTGCGTCCCAGCAGCCCGCGGATGAGGCGAACGCGCTGGGTGGTGAGTTCATAGCGGACGCCGATTGACAGGTAGGGGCGGCCGGACCAGAGTAGCTCCTCTTTTTCAAGATGGCTGGCGATGGCAGCAGAGGATTCGGGGGCAGGGCGTGCTGATTCACTCTCTCCTGGGTCACTCGAGCGCGAATTGGTCTCGTTAATGGAGTGATCGGCCTCGGTTTCCATGGCATCGAGGGCCGCAAAGACGCCGTCGGCCAACGCGTTTACGATGGCCTGCAATTGGGGTTGAGGGATGGCGGTGACTTCGACGCCACTTTGGGCCAGCGACTCATAGAAGCGGGCCGTGACCACCTGGCGCACCGTTTGTTCGTTCATCATGCGTTTCTCCGGCTTATCAAACCCATTCGTATTGGTATGGGTTTCCGGCTCCTTCGGCGGCCAAATGTGTGCCCACTGAAGGCTGGCTGCGTAAGAACGGTATGATAGTGCCTGGACAGGCATTGCGCAAAGCGTAGCCGTACCGGGCCGAGACAGACAGTGGGGCTGCCGGCGGTCCGTCTTCAGGCCTGACCGCGGTCGGTGGCGATCGCCCGCGCTTTGGCGGCGGCCAGAACTCGTGATGTAATATCTTTATGGGTTGCGGGACCGTTTCAAGACTGTGGACCACCGCCTTGCATAGAGGGCGGACTATTGCGGTGTGCGAGAATCTGCCGGCATTGTAACTACCAAGCCAAGTTCTGTGTACGGTCTGCGTGGGGGGAATGTACCGTCAGCATTTCTGTAGCGGGCTCTCGATGGTCATGGCGGTGAACGTTGGGCATATATGGGCGTGGCCTCGCCTGTCTTGCCTGCGCTGGCACATACTCGGAATCTGCCAAGACGCGGGGTGGGGTGG
>VXOE01000252.1 GCA_009840225.1 Caldilineaceae bacterium SB0662_bin_25
CCCCCCCCCCCCCCCCCCCCAACTGGGTGGGCCCTACCCCCCCCCACCGCCCAAATGCAAGGAGAGAGGGGAGAGGAGTGAGGAGAGAGAAACACCTTCGCTCGCCTCGTGCGGCGTCGCGCACCGAATAAGGCTTGGTAGCTGATTAAGGGACGTTTCTCCTTAGCAGGAAACCGGACTGAATCCCTTCTCTACAAGACAGTTTTCCAGCTCTTGCTTCGCCCTGGCGGCGTAGGCGGCGTAGCGTTGACGCTTGTTGCGGACGCGCTCAGGGAGAGGAGGCAGGAGGCCCATGTTTGCCTTCATGGGTTGAAAGTCGTCGGGCGAAGCGTGGGTGACGTAGTGGAAGAGGGCGCCGGACATGGCGGCGCGGGGCAGTTGCAGTGGGGGCTGGTCGGTCAATAGGCGCGCCATATTGATCCCGGCGAGGAGGCCTCCCAGCGCGCTGCCGACATAGCCTTCGGTACCGGTAATCTGGCCGGCAAAGAAGAGGTCGTCTCTTTCCTTAAATTGTAGCGTTTGCTGCAGAAGCGTTGGGCTGTTTATGAACGTATTGCGGTGCATCTGACCGAGCCGCACGAACTCGGCGTCCTGCAGGCCCGGAATCATTCGCAGGATGTCAGCTTGTGCGCCCCACTTCACGTTTGTCTGGAAACCGACAAGGTTATAGAGGGTGCCGGCGACATTGTCCTGCCGGAGTTGAACGACGGCGAAAGGGCGTTTTCCAGTTTTGGGGTCATGCAGACCCACCGGCCGCATCGGTCCGAAGGCAAGGGCGTCCTTGCCCCGCTGGGCCAGCGCCTCGATCGGCATGCAGCCTTCGAAGTAACGTTCGAGTTCCTTGTCGGCGCCCGAAAGCTCAAGCCTGGGGGCGGCCAGCAGGGCGTCGACAAATGACTCGTATTGGGTCTGATCGAGTGGGCAGTTCAGATAGTCGCCATCGTCGGTACCTTCGCTGCCGGCCTTGTCCCAGCGGTTGCGGCGGAAGGCGATCGTAGTGTCGATGCTTTCCGACGTAACGATTGGGGCCATGGCATCGTAAAAGTAGAGGTAGGGGCCGGTTAGGGATTGGACGGCGCGGGTCAAGGCGTCGCTGGTCAGCGGGCCGGTAGCGAGAATCGTCGGGCCTTCGGGGATGGCGGTCACTTCCTGGCGGAGGAGTTCGATGCGCGGGTGCGAGGCGATGCGGCCGGTGATCTCGTCGGCGAACTCATCGCGGCCGACGGCGAGGGCCTGTCCAGCCGGCAAGGCGTGTTTGAAGGCGGTGCGGATCACGAAGCTGCCCAGATGCAGCATTTCGTTTTTGAGAATGCCGAGGGCGCGGTCGGGCAGTGTGCTGCCCATGGAATTTGAGCAGACCAGCTCAGCCAGACGGTCGGTGACGTGGGCGGGTGTTTGCCGCACGGGACGCATTTCATAGAGACGGACGGAGAATCCCCGTTGCGCCAGCTGCCAGGCCGCTTCGGTGCCGGCCAGTCCACCTCCTACCACTGTAACTGTCTTGCTCATTTTTCGCTCTGGTTGGATAATGAAACGCTGATCTGCAAGGGACTGCCGGGGGTCGATGCTGTGCGGCCGCAGTGGACCCGGATCGTGCTGCGCAGGAGAAAATCCGACATGGGCGACCCCTGTCGCAGCATTGTGCAAGTTTACCACCAACGGGCAAGGCGCCAAAGAAGCTCATGATGAACGTAGTCGACTTGATCACCAAGAAGCGTGACGGCGGCGAGCACAGCGCCGACGAGTTGGAATTCCTGATGGAGGGAATCGTTCAGGGGACAGTCCCTGAATACCAGATTGCGGCCTGGGCAATGGCTGTCTACTTTCGAGGTATGACGGCTGCAGAGTCGACAGCGCTGACGCTGGCAATGGCGGGTAGCGGAGAGACGCTTGATCTGCGCGAACTGGCGGGGTCGGGAAAGCTGATCGTGGACAAACATTCCAGCGGCGGTGTCGGCGACAAGACTACCTTGACGGTGGGGCCGATCGTAGCGGCGTGCGGGTTACCGGTAGGCAAGATGAGCGGTCGCGGGCTCAGTTTTTCCGGGGGCACGATCGACAAGCTGGAGGGTATTCCCGGCTGGAGCGCCGATCTCAGTACGGCGCAGTTTCGCCGCCAGCTGAGGGAGGTGGGACTGGTGGTGGCAGCCCAGACGGCCACACTGGCGCCGGCAGACCAGAAGCTGTATGCGTTGCGGGATGTCACAGGCACGGTGCCGAGTTTGCCTCTCATCGCGGGCAGTATCATGAGCAAGAAGCTGGCTGCGGGGGCCGATGCCATCGTACTGGACGTAAAGTGCGGCCGGGGGGCATTCATGGAGTCGCTGGCGGAGGCCAGAGGGTTAGCCGAACTGATGGTCTCGATCGGAAAGGGGGCTGGGCGCCGGGTGACAGCGCTGGTTACGGCGATGGACCAGCCCTTGGGAAGGGCAGTTGGCAACAATCTTGAGGTTCGGGAGGCGATCGATACGCTCCAAGGAGGAGGACCGCCCGACTTCCAGCAGCTGACGCAGGAGGTGGCGTCGGAGATGCTGCTGCTGGGCGATCCGGCGCTTCACGGAGAGCAGGAGGCGGCGGGAGACGAGGCCGGACGTGAGGCAGCCAAGCGAAGCGTTCAGGAGGCCATTGACTCCGGGGCAGCCTTTGACAGGTTCGTTCAGTTTGTGGCGGCGCAAGGCGGTGATGCGGCCGCGGTGGTGAGTCCGGAGAGGCTGGCCAGGGCGCCCGTGACAGTAGAAGTAGAGGCGACGCGGGACGGGGTTGTCAGCGGTGTGGATGCGCGAGCAGTCGGTCTTGCCGTGGTTGCGCTAGGCGGGGGGCGGCAACGTAAGGGCGACGAAATCGATCACCGCGTCGGTATCGTGCTGACGTCGAAGGTGGGTGACAGTGTTACAACTGGGGACAGACTGTGTACAGTGCACGCGGCTGACGAGGATGCGGCCGGTCTTGCGGCGGAGCGTGTTCTGAAGGCCTACAGTTTTTCTGAAGGGATGCAAGAGCGGCCAGAACGGTCGATCGTATTGGACCGGATCACCAGTTGACGTCCTGTCTCTCCGCCACCACTGACCTGTACATGTTCAGGGTCGAGGCGGCGATGGTGACCCAGTTGTAAGAGCGTGTGACCTCCTGCAGTGCACGAGCACGCATGGCCTGGGCCTGGAGGGGATCGGTGAGTAGCTGGTCAACTGCCCAGGCAATACTTTGCGTATCATTGACACGCACTGTGAGGCCTGTGCGGCGGTGGTCGACGACCTCTGCCAGTCCGCCGACTTCGCTGGCGATGACGCTACAGCCGGCGGCCATAGCTTCAAGAGCAACAATACCGAAGGGCTCGTACAGGCTGGGAAAGACGGCTGCGTCGACGCTGCGATAGAGGCAGTCGCGCGTTTGGCTATCGATAAACCCCAAGAGTTCAACGGCCTCCCCGATTCCCAATTCATCGACCAACGGCTGTAACTGCTCGCTGTTTCTGCCTGCTACAATCAGACGCAGGTCGGGGTGTTTTTCGCGAATGGCGGGGAGCGCCTGCAGCAGTACCTGCACGCCCTTCTCCGGTGTGATGCGACCGATGTAAAAGAGCAGTTTTTCGCCGTTGGGGGCGAATCTGGCTTTCAGCTCGCGAACTCGCTCCTCCGGGCAGGCCTGAAATGGGGTGACGTCAACGCCGTTGGGGATGAGGGTTACTTTGTCCAGCGGCACATCGAAGAATCTGCGCAGTTCGCCGGCCATGTAGGAGCTGCAGACGATGAGCCGCCAGGATTCGAAGCAAACTTGCCACTCCAACTGGTTGATATTGCGGCTTGTTTCGCTGGGCAAGTGTGATTGGTGTCTACCTCTTTCGGTGGCATGGATGGTGGTAACGAGGGGGATCCTCCAGGCGTGCTTCAGTTCGATACCGGCTGAGGCTGTCAACCAGTCGTGGACGTGGATCAGCGAGTATGGGTTGTTGTCGTGCAGCTCCATTGCCTTTGACACCAGGTACCGGTTGTTGTCGACGACGCTGTTAAAGAGGTCCAGGGGGTTTACCGAGGGGGTTTCCACCCGGTGGACGGTTATCGATTCCGACAGTTCTTCCAGGTGGGGCGCGTTACCGGTGCGGGGCGTCAGAAGGTCCAGGTGGAAGGGAGGCGTTGTTTCGTCTGTAAGGGCGATGAATGCCCGAACAAGCTCCGAAACGTGTCTTCCTATCCCACCTACTACGTTGGGGGGGTACTCCCAGGAGATGAATAGAAGGCGCATTCGAAATTCTGCGGTAGATGCAGTGCGGCCTAACCAGGTCTGACTGCCACACAGGCCGGTTCCGTGTCAAGGAAGCGGTAGGATTTCCATCAGTTCGCTCTTCCCCTCGAGGTCAAGAGAAAAGAGTGCCAGTTCGCGTTTGTTGGAAGGGGGGTCATCGCCGGCGAACTTCTGCAGGGCGCGCCGCGTGGCGAGGTAGACGGCGAAGGCCGTAGGCGATGCATCCGCATGCTCGGCTGACCAGTTTGTGTACTGTTCTGCACTTTCCCCCAGGGCGACTACCCAATAGATGGGTCCGGGGGGCGTTCCGTCGAGCCTTTCCGATAGCAGAGAAAGGAAGACCGGATCGCCGGCTACGGCCGTTGTCCAGAAAGGCACTGCAGGGCTCTGCGTTCGCAGGTCGCCCAGAAACGCTGCGCCTTCGGCGGGACTGCCAAGCCAAAGCACAGCGTCGGCTGCGGCGGCGTCGGTGGGGGAGTCGACCATGGTGACCGACTTGCCGGTCTTCGAAGACCACTGTGCGGCGGAGTTCTGAGGCCAACCGAAGTCGAGGCCGGCAACGACTATGTTTGTCCCAGACATTTGGGAAATAGTTACCTCAATCAGAGTTTGCGCTTCTGCGCTTGAGGCCGGCCTTACCTGAGGCTGCCATGCCACATCTGATGCGGTGATGACTTCTGCCACTACAGAGACCTGACGCGCTTGCAGAGGCCCAATTACGGCAACCACCGTTTCGTCGCGGAGCATTTTAGCGGCAGCGCGGCGGGCCTGGGGCGGGTCGGCGGAGGTATCCAGCGCGAGGGGAAGCGCATCGAAGTTCTTGAGGGGATAGTCTGCCAGTGCCATGCGCATGGCGGAAAGAGCTTCGTATCCACTCTCTCGATGGAGTCCTTCAAAGGGAGCCAACAGACCGATCTTCACAACAGGCCGCGTGGAATTGCAGGAAAGGAGAGTCAGGAAAAATGACAGACAGAAGACGACTCGAGCCAAGGATAGGGCGCGGCCAATCGTACCATAGACAGTTAGCGGTGCGGAAATTTTTGCTACCACAGATGTTTCGCGTGACCGTAGCACCCGGAGCCCGCCCAAAGCCAGCTCCGGATCGCGTCATATTTCAAAAGGCTGCCCGCCTAGGGCTGATAGCCGTAGTTTGCGAAGTTCCGGTTGTGCTCAGCGAGCGTTTGGGCGAAGACGTGGCGGCCTTCGTCACCGGTGGCAAGGAAGAAACAGTAGGATGTCTGCGTTGGATTGCTGGTCGCCTCGATAGCTCGCAGGCCCGGGCTGGCGATAGGACCGGGTGGTAGTCCTGCGTGCAGATAGGTGTTGTAGAGGCTTTCGACCTGGGCGTATTCCTCGATCGTCTGGGGCTTCCACCACCAGTTGCCAGTCGTGCCTTTGGCGTACTGCACAGTTGGGTCGGCCTGGAGGTAAGTTCCGCCGACATCGCGACATTCATTGTTGAGTCGATTGATATAGACGCTGGCTATCAAGGGGCGCTCGTCATCCTGTACGGCCTCCCTTTCGACGATTGATGCCAGCGTGATCAGTTCGTGGCCGCTCATGCCGCTGCTGCCGCCACTGAGACCGGCGGCGCCGACCCGGTTTTCAAAGTTGTCCAACATGGAGGTCAGGACAATCTCAGGACCACTTGCGTTGACGGGAAAACGGTAGGTATCGGGGAAGAGATAGCCTTCCAGCGAGTCGTCAGGAGCGAGATCATTCAAAAAATCGTAATTGTCCAGCAGACCCAGGCTCTGGGGCTGGCGAACAGCGGTGAGAAACCGCTCGCTGTCGATTACGAAGTTCTGGGCCAAGCGCTCGGCGATCTCCTCAGCCCGGAAGCCTTCAGGAATGGTTACCAGGACTTCCTCGAAGCGGGCCTGCTGCAGCTCGCGGGCGATCTCGGGTATGGTCATGGAGTCGGCCAGCATGAAGTTGCCGGCTTCAATTTCTCTATCCAGTTTTTCGACGCGCAGGTAGAGGTTGAAGAGATCGGCATCGTTGATGAAGCCGGCGGCGGCGAGGCGGGCTGCGATGTAGCGGGCAGGTTCGCCCGGATTTATTGTGAATGCCCGCGGACGAGGATCGTCGCCAGCAGGTATTAGCAGTTCCTCTTCGCGGAGTCTCAGCGTGAAGGCCAGTATCTGCGCCTCGATGTTCTCCGGAGTCAGCGCGTCCTCTCCTTCATCGGGATCGATCAGAGCATCCGACTGTCGCTCGACGGCCAAAAACTGCTCGGTCAAGTGGGCGCGAGACACAATTACTACGCCCCACAAAACGAAGAGAACCAGAATCAGGAACGAAGCTCGAGTCAGGTTGAGGAGCAGCGGCTCGTCGTGGGCATGTCTATTCGCGCGGCGGGTAACTTCTTCCCTTTCCACGGTGGGGTTTCCTAGTGACAGGCCTTAGGGGCCCAGCTGAACAGTGGTCCGGCAACCAGCCAATTGTAACACTGGGCACAGCCAAGACCAACGCGCGAGCAGTTCGTCTTCTCAGTATGCTTTGTTGGGTTACCGTTTGTCTGATATTCTAGAATGAACGATCAAGGGTGGCGCTACGGTTCCGTGCGGTTAGGGCTGCAGTTGACGAGTCGAGCACGTCGCTCGCGCTAGTCGTCGCGCGCTGCCCTATTCATTGGCCCCCGTAGGTACTGCGTTTCTATGGACAGTTCATATTATTGGAATCTGACCGCTGCGGGGTTGGCCTTCCTCCTGCCGGCCGGCATCGTTCTGGTTGCAGCGTGCGGTATGAGGGCGGAGAGAGTGTGGGATGCCGCATTGGGAGGCATGGCGGCCTTTTGTCTGGCGGGGTTGGGGTATTGGGCGGCTGGCTTTGCATTTCAGTTCGGCAGTGTCGGTTTTGTGTATACCGATCACCCTGAGCTATCCGGCCTGCTGAGGGGATGGAGCCCACTTCCCGAGGGTTGGGGCGTAGGCTGGATTGCGGCGGGCCTGGATGGGTGGTTCCTGACCGGCGCTGCGGCGACACCGGCGGCGATGGGCCTGTTTCTGGCGCACGTGCCCTGGGCGATGACCGCGGCGCTGTTGCCGGTACTGGCACTAAGAGGGCGTGCCCCGGCGCTTGCAACGCTGATCATGGCGCTGGTTGTGGGTGCGCTGGTATATCCGCTGGCCGGAAACTGGGTTCAAGGCGGAGGGTGGCTGGCGGCGTTGGGGAACAATGCGGGTCTGGGACACGGGCTGGTGGATTTCGGAGGCGGGGGCACTGTATTTCTGGTATCGGCTTCAGCTTCTCTTGCCGCGCTTCTTGTTTGGCCGCCGCGGCGGACCGCCCGGGGGCAGGCGGCCAACTCTGAACTTCCTACCGTTCATTTGCCTCTGCTCGCAGTCGTGGGTTCTTTATTTGTGATGGCGGGCGTTCTGGCCTGGGTGTGGGCAAGCCCGGTTCAGCAGCCGGGGACGACCCCTTACTCGGCGATGCGAACGGCGGTCAACGGCCTGCTTTACGCTACCGGCGGCGTGACAGTTCCCTTGCTCTACACCTGGTTTGTAACCGGTACGAGCGATCCGGGGATGAGCGCCCGCGGTCTGGTGGCGGGGGTCATCGCGGGACTGGCAGCGGGGCCCTTTCCCGGACATGCGGGCGCGCTGCTGACAGGGCTTTTGGCAGGGGGCAGTGTTCCGTTTGTGACATACGCGCTGCACAGAGTATTCCGCCTTGAAGACGGCGCCGGCATCTTTGCTAGTGCGGGGATACCGGCGGCAATCGGACTGGTATGCGTAGGCATATTTGCTGACGGCGCTGCGGGGGCCGGTTGGCAGCAGGTGGGCGTTGGCTCCTATTTGGGCGTTGAAGGTCAGGGCGTTACGGGTCTTCTGGCCGCCGCGGGGTATCGGAGCAGTTTTCTCGGCCAGTTCCAGGCGCAGATAATTGGCATCGCGGCACTGGGACTTTGGGGATTTGTCAGCGGCAGCATCATTTGTGTGCCGTTGGGCCTGCTATTCTACGGTTTCGGAAGGGCTGTGCAGAGCGACGAGAATGTCAGGGAGCAGGTTCCAACTCAAGGCAGGCAGCAGCACTGGCCCGAGGGCACGGGAGCCGGGCGGAGGGATACTTCGTTTTCGCAGGAGATGGCGGCGCGGCCTGCGTCGGAAGTACCGGCAGAGGAACCTCGTTTTCGGTAGGCATTTCAGGCGCCCTTGGACAGTGCACAGGTTGCCAGGTTGAAGTACTGGGCGCCACCCGGGCCCAGAACGCTGCGAATGAAGTGCAGTTCGCTTACTCTCCAGTCGGACCAGATCTGAGACTCATCCTCTTCTGCGGTGCGACGCAGTTGCTCTGATGCCACGCGTAGTGCGGGGCGCGCGGCATTGCGTGCAGTACGCGCCAGGGTAATGTGGGGCGAAAAACGGTTCCGTTCCGGCGGGAATCCTACTTGCCGGGCTAAGGATTCCAGGTCAGCTTGCAGCGCCATAAGGGCCACCGCATCACCTTCAATTCCCACCCAAAGAACGCGCAGATTTGTCCAAGAGCGGAAACAGCCGAGCACGGAAGGTGACAGCGAAAAGGGGTCGTGTCTGGCCGCGATGGCCGTCAGTCCATTCTGCAGCAGATGGCGCCGGGATTCTTCGGTTTCGCCCAGGAACCGCAGCGTGAGGTGCAGGTTTTGGGTGTTGGTCCAGCGCAGTAAGGACGGCTGTTCGCGCAGCGACGGGAGCTCTTTCAGGCGATCTTGCAGCGCTTGCAGTTGCTGCTTTACAGCGTGGGGAATCTCTAAAGCGATGAATGTACGCACCGGTGATACAGACCTCCTACGTTCAGGATGGTTGCGAAAGCGACTATCGCAACAACTCCTTCAGATCTGCGGCCAACGTTTCTGAGGTCACGTCGGCGCTGAACAGTGCCCGCCAGTTCCCTTCTCTGTCGATAAGGAAGATTCGCGAAGTATGGTCGAGGAGATAGTATTCGTCGTCAAGGCTGTGGCCTTCGGCGGCGCCAGTGTACAGGCCGTAGCCCTGTTTGACGGCCTCCAATTCGGTTTCGGGTACGCGGACTGCGTAGAACCGGGGATCGAAGGCGAGAATGTATGGCTCAAGTCGTGATAGGCTGTCGCGTTGGGGGTCGACAGAGACGAATACGACCTTGAGGTCAGAGCCCAGAGCGGGTACATCCTTTTCCAACATCTCTTTGGCGGCGGTTAGTTCGAGCATGGTCAGGGGACAGATATCGGGACAGAATGTGTAGCCGAAGAAGAGCAGGACGGGGTCGCCAATCAGTTCAGCGAGTTCGAAGGGGGCGCCGTCATAGTTCTGGCCGCGAATTGGCGCGGCCAGGTTGGCCTCTTGGAAGACTGTGCCGGCATACTCGTGTTGTCGACAGGCAGCTATGAGAAACAGAATCAGGCCCAATAGAAAAAGGATGGCCAGAATGCGCAGCGGCTCGCGCTGGCTGCCCAGACCGGCAGTGGAGCACATTGCGTTTCTCTGCCCCAAGACCGGGGTTGTGAATTTCATTCTTCTGCGGCTGATCCGGTGTAACCCGCTCATTTCGGAGTAGAGTTCCTGGGCTGGTACGGGCGCGCCTTTTGGCAGCCCTGTACGGGCACCTTTCCCCGGGCAGGAGAAAGCCTATTTTTCGGCTTGACAATTTTAACACACGGCTTTTCAACACGGTCAAACAGTGTAGCTGGCCTGCCGAAGTGACTTGGATTCAGCCCAAGATGCAGTTGTAGCGCGAGGAATTGATGTCCCAATAATCTTGCGGAAATTGACGAATCACGTGCTGCGTGCTAATGTTTACTGCTGGCGCGGTTGGGCTATTTGACGCGTGCCATGCGAATGTGCAGAGACTGGAGCGGACCCGAATGAACGAAATGATATCAGAATTGCAGGCACCTGTTTCAACCCTTTGCGCCTGGACCGACCAACCTGATCCACGTGAGCTGCTTCGGGAGCGGGATCCTGAAATCTACGCGGCGATAGAGTCAGAGCGGAGGCGGCAGACAAACGGGATTGAGTTGATTGCCAGCGAGAATTACGTCTTTCCCGAGGTGCTGGCGGCGGCCGGCAGCGTGCTGACGAATAAGTATGCCGAGGGCTATCCGGGGCGCCGTTACTATGGGGGATGCCAGTACGTTGACGTGGCCGAGAAGGTTGCCATCGAACGTGCGCTGGCGCTTTTTGGCGCTGAACATGCCAACGTACAACCGCATTCGGGGGCGCAGGCCAACGCGGCAGTCTATATGGGGTTGTTGAAGCCGGGCGACACTGTGCTGGCGATGAAACTGGACCACGGCGGGCATTTGAGCCATGGGTTTCATCTGAACAGCTCCGGACATTACTACCACTTCGTCCACTACGGGCTCGATCCCGATACTGAGCAACTCGATTACGATGTTATAAGGGAGGCGGCACTGGAAGTGCGTCCCAAGCTGCTGCTGGTCGGGGCGAGCGCGTACCCGCGCCATTTCGATTTTGAGGCATTGCGAGAAATTGCCGACGAGGCCGGTTGTCTGCTGATGATGGACATGGCCCATGTTGCGGGTCTGGTTGCGGCTGGACTGCATCCCGATCCGGTTCCGTACTGCGACGTTGTCACGACCACAACGCACAAGACGCTGCGCGGGCCCCGCGGGGGTCTGATTCTTTGCAGGAAGGAACATGCGAGGGCGATCGACCGGGCAGTATTTCCCGGGATTCAGGGCGGGCCGCTCATGCATATCATCGCTGCGAAGGCGGTCGGATTCAAGCTGGCGCAGACGGAGGCGTTCAAGTCGTATCAGCAGCAGATTCTTGACAACGCGCAGGCGCTGAGCGAGGCGCTACGGGTTGAAGGACTGCGGAGCGTTTCCGGGGGGACCGACAATCACCTGCTGCTGGTCGACCTGAGCAGTTTGGACGACGAGGAGATCAACGGCAAGGTGGTCGAGACAGCTCTCGACAATGCTTCTATCCATTGCAATAAGAACATGATCCCTTTCGACAGGCGGAAGGCGATGGTCACGAGCGGCATCCGGCTGGGTACTCCTGCGGCGACGACGCGGGGGATGAAGCAGGGCCAGTTTGAACAGATCGGCAGATGGATTGCTTCAATCGCTCACGATCCCAAAGATACGGCGCTGCAAGAGTCGGTGCGCGGCGAGGTGATGGAGATGGTCAAGGCGTTTCCGGTGCCGGCTTAGCGGGGCAAAGGGTTGGTGTCTGTGGCGACAAGGGTCAAGACTCATTTCGTCTGCAGTGAGTGCGGTAGTTCGCAGATGAAGTGGATGGGGAGATGCCCGGATTGCGGCGAGTGGAATACACTAGAGGAGAGCCGGATCCAAGAGAGCGCGATGGCGCTGGGCGGCGGCAGTTCCCTCCAAGCACCTACACCGCTGGCACTGCCGGAGATCCCCAGTGAGCCGTCGCGGCGCATTGTTCTTGAGAACGCGGAATTGAATCGCGTGCTGGGGGGCGGTATTGTGCCGGGCTCCGGAATCCTGGTGGGCGGTGATCCCGGGATTGGGAAGAGTACTCTGCTCATCCAGACGGCTGCGGAGGTGGCGCGCAGGGTTGGGCGTGTTCTATATGTGAGCGCTGAGGAGAGCGCCTATCAGATTGGGCAGCGTGCGTCGCGGCTGGGTCTGGACGAGGGCGGTCTGCTGATTCTGGCGGACACGATCCTGGAACAGATTTTGGCGCAGATCGAACAGGTGAGGCCTTGCCTGGTGATCGTCGATTCGGTGCAGGCGATTCACAGCAGCGCGAGCGGCAGTGCTGCCGGGTCGATTTCGCAGGTGAGAGACTGCGCGGCCCATCTGCTGCGACAGGCCAGACAGCTCAATATTCCCCTGTTCCTGGTGGGGCACGTGACCAAAGAGGGCGCTATTGCGGGTCCGCGCGTGCTGGAGCATATGGTGGACGCGGTACTTCAGCTGGAGGGAGAGCGGTTTCACGCCTACCGCCTGTTGCATTCGGTCAAGAACCGCTTCGGAAGCACGAATGAAGTGGGTGTATTTGAGATGACGGAGCGGGGGATGGCTCCGGTTGCCAACCCCTCGGCAATGTTTCTGGCTGAACGGCTGCCAAACGCGGCGGGCAGCGCGATCGCGGTGCCGATGGAAGGTAGCCGGCCACTGCTGGTTGAGGTACAGGCGCTGGCCAGCCCGACGGCGTTCAGCCAGCCGCGGCGCACGGGGAACGGCGTGGACTTCAACCGGCTGCTGCTGGTTACGGCTGTACTAAGCAAGAGGCTGGGTCTTTCGTTGAGCGCGCAGGACGTTTTCGTGAATGTCATAGGGGGGCTGCGCATTGGTGAGCCGGCCGCTGACCTGGCGGTGGCGGCGGCCATTTGCAGCAGCTACCGAAATGTTCCTGTTGCCGCCGAGGTTGCTCTCATCGGAGAAATCGGGTTAAGCGGAGAACTCCGCAGCGTGAGTCAACTGGCGCTACGCCTGCACGAAGCGGCCAAACTAGGCTTCGGGCGTGCGATCGTGCCTCGTCACGCCCTGCGGGGGAAGGGTGTGCGATCGGGACAGAATGGGGCGGACGACAACGGCAAGGGAGGCTCGTCAGACATCCCCTCAGAAATCGAAGTACTCGGCGCGCGCACTGTTGCCGACGCTCTGGACGCGGCGCTCTTGAAATAATCTGCCAATGACGTGAATAGTGGAGAATACAGATGTCCAAACTGGCGAATGTTGATTCATATCAGCAGTTTCTGCGTGACCTGTTTCACAGCGACGACGCGGATCTGTCCAGGCTGCAGGCGGAGGCGAAGTCTGAAGGGATCCCGGGTATGAGTATCGGGCCGGAGCAGGGGAAGTTTCTTCAGCTGCTGGTGCAGTTGACGGGTGCCAGAAAGGTGCTGGAGATTGGTGTGCTGGGCGGGTACAGTGGGACATGGATCGCGCGTGCTCTGCCGGAAGGCGGGAAGCTGATTGGACTGGAACTGGAGCAGAAGTACGCCGAATTCGCGCGCAAGCAGTGGGACAGGATGGGGCTGTCCGACAAGATCGAAGTGCGGGTCGGTCCGGCGCTCGAATCGCTGCCGCACCTGTCGGAGGAGGCTCCATTCGATCTAGTCTTCATTGACGCAGACAAAGGAAACTATCCGGCATATTTGGATTATGCGCTGCAATACAGCCGGCCAGGTACGGTTATTCTGGGAGACAATGTAGAGATGTGGGGGAGCCTGGTGGATCCTGAGAAGCAGGATTGGGACTGGGTGCAGGGAATGCGCAAATTTGCGCGTTCGCTCAGCCAGCACGAACGGCTAACCAGCACGGTGGTCCCCTATCCGGACGGGCTTGCGATGGCCGTGGTGAAGTGAAGACACGACCATGAAGGCGGGCATAAGTTTAACTCAGCGGGAGATAGAGCCGACCCGCTGCCTGCTTTTGAAAAGAGGGAAACTCAGAGGCAAGGCGTGAACCGCCTTGCCTCTGCATGTCTCTGAAAGGGACGGCTACTCTTCAGCGCGCCAGAAGGGGGCCTAGAGGACGTCCGCCAAGCAGGTGAAAGTGGGTATGGAAGACTTCCTGGCCGCCGTGTCTGCCGATATTGGTGACTAAACGCCAGCCCTCAGAAGCGATACCCTCGCTGTCGGCCAGTTGTCCGGCGACTTGAGCAATCCGTCCCAAGATTTCCGCCTGGTCGTCTCCCATTTCTCCCAGATCATTGAAGTGCTGATTGGGAACGATCAGTATATGAACCGGCGCCTGCTCTGAAATGTCCTGAAATGCTGTTACCAGTTCATCCTGATGGAACTGTTTCGAGGGGAGTTCGCCAGCGACGATTTTGCAGAAAATACAGTCCTCGCTCATTTAACACCTCGTTCCAACTTACTTTTTACACTGTCGATCTTGTCCTGCATGCTCTGTTCGCGATCGGAGCGGGTGCCGACTTTCAGGCTGGTTGTGATGCGGGGCGCGCCCATCTCGTGCACAACTTCATGGCAACGCTTTACGGCGGCGAAAACCTGGTCCCACTCGCCTTCGACGTTGGTGCCGTAGGCGTGCATCTGATGGCTGAGGCCGGCATCGTCGAGAATGCGTTCGCAGGCGGCGATGTATTTCGAGACCGAAACGCCGACTCCGATAGGGACGACACAGAGATCGATCATGACATTCATGGCGCTATCCGATGACTATGTTGACCAGCTTGTCGGCGACGACCACGACCTTGCGCACCTGCTTGCCGTCCATCCAGCGCTGCACGTTGTTTGAAGCCAGGGCCATCGCTTCCAGCTCTTCTTCGGCGGTATTGGGCGCGACGCTCAGCTTGTCGCGCACACGGCCGTTGACCTGGACGACTACGGTTATCTCTTCTTCTTTGGCCTTTTCCGGATCGGCCTGAGGCCATTGCTGCAGGTGGACGCTAGAATCTTCACCTTTTTCCGCCAGCCGCTGCCACAGTTCCTCGCTGACGTGAGGAAAGACGGGGGCCATCATCAGCAACAGGTTACGAACCGACTCCTGCCAGATCCTATTGTCTGTTTCACCGCTGTGCGAGCCGGCAAAGGTATTCTTGACCCTGATGAGATAGTTGTTGAACTCCATCAGGGCGGCGATGGCGGTGTTGAAGCGGAAGCTGCCAAAGTCTTCCGACACCTTTGCGATTGTCTGGTGCAGCTTGCGCTCCAGGCCGCGGACGTCAGCTTCGTTCGCCGCGCTCCCGGCGCCGTTCGAGGCTGGTTCGTCCAGGGCGACGCTCCAGACACGGTACAGAAAACGGCTGACGCCTTCGATGGCACTTGGATCCCAAGGCCCGCCGTGCTCCCAGGGGCCGATGAACATCAGGTAGCCGCGGACGGTGTCGGCGCCGTATTTGTCGACGTATTCGTCGGGATTGACGACGTTGCCGCGGCTCTTGGACATGCGCTCACCGTCGGGTCCGAGGATGATGCCCTGATTGAACAGGCGCAGCATTGGCTCGTCGAAGTCAACGACGTCCATGTCCCGGAGGGCTTTGGTAAAGAAGCGGGTATAGAGCAGGTGCATGGTGGCGTGTTCGATGCCGCCGGTGTACTGGTCGACGGGCAGCCAGTAGCTGCCGCGTGCGCCGTCCCAGGGCATGTCGTCCACGGCCAGAGGCTCACCCGCCTTGTGGTAGGGATCGACGTAGGCGTATTGGTACCAACTGGAGCACATGAATGTGTCCATGGTGTCGGTTTCGCGCTCGGCGTCGCCAGTGCATTGGGGACATTTGACGTAGCGGAAGCCTTCATGATAGTTGAGCGGGCTTTCGCCGGTGGGCTTGAACTGGGCGTCGTCGGGCAGGCGGACGGGCAGGTCGGCGTAGGGAACGGGCACAGTACCACAGGATTCGCAATGGATCATAGGGATGGGCGTACCCCACATGCGCTGGCGGCTGATCAGCCAGTCGCGCAGGCGGTAGTTGACCGCGCCGGTCCCCTTATCGTTTTCTTCCAACCAGGCGATGGCCGCCTTGACGCTCTGCCCTTCCTCTTTGCCTACAATCGTACCGTCTATGGGCCCGGAGTTGATCATGACGCCGTCGCCCGGCCAGGCAGCCTCCAGGTCGTTGGCGGTGCGGACGCGGCCGGCCACGCTGTCGGGGGGCGGTTGAACGACCAGGGCGATGGGCAGGTCGTGCTTTTTGGCGAACTCGAAGTCGCGTTCGTCGTGGCCGGGTACGGCCATGATGGCGCCGGTGCCGTAGCCCATGAGCACGTAGTCGGCGACCCAGACGGGGATGCGTTCGCCGTTGACCGGATTGATGGCGTAGCCGCCGGTGAAGACGCCGGTTTTCTCCTTGTCCTCGGCGGTGCGTGCGATTTCGTCGAGGCGGCTTGCCTGTTCGACGCATTCTTCGACGGCGCTGCGCTGCTCGTCCGTGGTGATTTTTTCGACTAGTGGATGCTCGGGAGCCAGCACCATGAAGGTCGCGCCCCAGAGCGTGTCGGGCCTCGTGGTGAAGATTTCGATGTGGTCGCCGGCTTCGGTGCTAAAGGTTACTTGGGCGCCGTCGCTGCGTCCGATCCAGTTGGTCTGCATCACTTTCACCGGTTCAGGCCAGTCGATTGTGTCCAGGTCGTCCAGCAGCTCTTCGGTGTAGTTTGTTATTCGGAACTTCCACTGGTTCAGGTCTTTTTTGATAACAGGCGTGTCGCAACGTTCGCAGTGGCGGTCTTCGCCCCAGACCTGCTCGCGCGCCAGTGTGGTGTTGCATTGGGGGCACCAGTCGACGGGCGCGAACTCCCTGTAGGCCAGGCCCATTTCGTAGAGCCTGAGGAAGAACCACTGGGACCATTTGTAGTATTCGGGATCGCAGCTGATGGCTTCGCGGTCCCAAGCCCACATGGCGCCCATGCGGCGGAGCTGGCCCTGCATGCGCTCGACGTTGTTGTAGGTCCATTCCTGGGGATGCGCGTTGTTCTGGATGGCGGCGTTCTCGGCAGGCAGGCCGAAGGCGTCGAAACCGATGGGGAAAAAGACGTTGTAGCCACTCATGCGGCGATAGCGAGCGGCGGCGTCGCTGGGCGTCATTGCGTACCAGTGACCGGTATGCAGATCGCCGGAAGTATAGGGCAGCATCGTCAGTGCATACCACTTGGGTCTTGCCGGGTCTTCGACGGTGTCATAGAGGCCCTGTTCTTCCCAGGCGGCCTGCCATTTGGGTTCGATTTCCGTATGTCTATACCTGTCGGACATGGTATGTATCTCCTGTAACGGAGGATTCTTTTTTTGGAATCTTCTTGTGAATGGTGTTCAGAAAGTTTTCGCAACGCGACATGGCAAAGATGCGCGCGACCTTGCGGTTCATGTTCCGAATCTTATGTTGGTGGTTGCGCCCGCTCAGGGACAGGGCCTGGTGTACTCAGAGCCCTGGCGCGGGCTATCTAAGAGCGAGGAGGCCGCCGACGGAGGTGCCGTCGGTGGTGAAATGAACTGGAATGCGGGGTACTCGTGCATCAATTCTCATAGTGGAGGCAAATATAACACGTGGTTTCTTGTTAAGGCAAATCAGAGAGAAGGGTTTATGAAGAGGCTCTCATTGGCTACGGGAAGGAGGACTAGATCCTGGTCAGTGAATTTGGCAGGAGAACAGTTCAGGGGTTAGGTTAACCAGCAGTCGCGTGGCATTGGGTTCAGCGTTTTCTGCGAGACTCTTTGAACTTCGGAGAACCGGAAGAAAGGGTTGCCAGTGCTGCACGAAATTCAGGGACAGTATGGCACAGGGGCGGTGCGCACTCAGTTTTCTTTATTGAGGAAGCAGCAATGAACGGGAGCTTCTCTTTCGGTATCATCTCAGTTGATCTTGACGGTACGCTGTTTCGCAGTGATGGCATGCCCGCGCCCGAAGGCGTACGGATGTTGCAGGCGGCTGCTCAGGCGGGAGTTCGGGTCGTCGTCAATACTACGCGAAACGCTGCCGGCGTACGGCAACTGTGTACGCAACTGGGGTTGAGCGATCCGATGATTTGCACAAATGGGGCGCAGGTTTTTGCTTCTCCCGCAGGTCCGATTTGGGCATCATACACGATTCCGATGGAGGTCGCGCGTGCGATTGCCAAGCTCGCGGATCGCAATGGGTGGGAGGTGAGCACAAGTGTGGGAAGCTGCAGTTACTTGCGGCAGAGGCCGGGGCAGCCGCTTGGGCCTGTGGAGAACAGGTCCATCGCGGGACTGGAAGGCAGGCAAGGCAGTTCACAGCTAGTGATTGTTTCAGCGAACGAGGAAGCCTTGGTCGCTGAGCCGAAGCGGATGATTCTGCATGAGCCGGATGCGATTGCCGCAGCACGGGAACTTGCAGCGCGGTACAGTCAAAGGTGCCGCGCAGAGACATATTACGAGCCGGACGGCCGGCTGCATTCGCTGTGCATCTTTCCCCGTCGTGCCGACAAGGGTACGGCGCTCAGACTCGTGGCAGGTAAGCTGGATATTCCTCTGGAACAGGTCCTCGCCATCGGCGACAACCCCAACGATATGCCAATGTTTGCCGCGGCAGGCACAAGCGTTGCGATGGGCAATGCGCCGCCCGAGGTGAAAGATTCAGCCACAGTCGTTGGTCCAACCAATGATGACGAAGGGGTGGCGTGGGCAGTGCGACGGTTCGTCCTGAAGGGCCGGAACTGACAGTTGCGGGATCTGTCGGCTAACAGCAGTGACAGAACAGAAGCTGAGTCAGAGGCACTGGAAGTTGTGGCTATTGATCGACCACGGAGCCGTCGGCATGGAGGCGGGTTTTGACTGCGCGCGGGGCGTAGGGATGGCGCTCGGCGGCGTCTTCGGCGAGCTCGATGCCGATTCCGGGTGCGTCGGGGATGATGAGGAAGCCGTCTTCCTGGGTGAGGGCGGTCTTGACGATTTCGCTCTTGGGCGGTTCGTGCTCGCCTATGGGGTATTCCTGGAGGGCGAAGTTGGGGATGCAGGCGGCTAGCTGGATGCAGGCGGCGGTGCTGACCGGGCTGAGCGGATTGTGGGGGACGACCTGCACGTGGAAGGCCTCGGCGAGGGCGGCGATCTTTTTGGCGTGGCTCAGGCCACCGACCATGCAGACGTCGGGACGCACGAACTGGACGGCGCCGCGCTGAAGCAGGGCCTGGAATTCCCAGATGCTGTGCAAGCGTTCGCCGGTGGCGATGGGGATGCCGATCTTTGATGCCACGAGCGCCATTTCGTCGAGGTTGTCGGGTGTGACGGGGTCCTCGTAGAAGAAGGGGTGGTAAGGCTCGATGCCGCGGCCGAGGACGATAGCTTCGCTGGGGGTAAGGCGGCGGTGGATCTCGATGCAGAGGTCGACGTCGCGGCCGACTGCCTGGCGGTAGGCGGCGACGGTCTCGATGGCGTCTTCGATCATGTCGACGTGTGTCTTGAAGTAAGGGAGATCGCGGCTGTCGTCGAGGAAGGGGGTGAGGTGCCCGACGGCGGTGAAGCCGCGTGCGCGGGCGTCGGCACAGCCGGCGATCAGCTCTTCCTTGGTTTCGCCGAAGACGTGATAGTAGACGCGGGCTTTGTCGCGCACTTTGCCGCCGAGAAGTTGGTAGGCGGGCACGTCGAAGTGCTTGCCGGCGATATCCCAGAGGGCGATGTCGACGGCGCTGAGCGCGCCCATGACGGCGGCACCGCGGAAGTGGCTCCAGCGGTAGAGGTATTGCCAGTGGTGCTCGATGCGCAGGGGATCCTGGCCGATCAGATAGCGCTTGAAGGTTTCGACGGCGCCGGCTGAGGCTTCGAGGAAACCCCAGGCGCCGGACTCGCCGAGACCGGTGATGCCGGCGTCCGTATCCACTTCAACGAACAGATAGCGGTCAACGAAAATGGTACGGACATCGGTGATCTTCATGTTGGTCTCCCTCTAGCGGCTGTTTATCGCCCAATCCTTCGCGTTCAGGCCGCTGCGGATTCGCCAGGTCAGCAGAGTATGGAGAAGCTCTTCTTTGCGGGCTGCGTGGGCGGGATCGTCCCACAGGTTGTTGACTTCCCCAGGATCATTGACCAGATCGAAGAGCTGGCCGTATGGTTCGCCGACAAAGTGGACCAGTTTCCAGTCCTTGGTACGGGCCATGGACATGTATTCTGCGGGCAGGAGGCCATCGCGGCAGTGCTCGGCGAAGACGGTTTCCCGGCCCGGCCAGCTCTCTCCTTCGAGGGCGGGCAACAAGGACTCGGCAGCGAAGTCCTCCGGGGTCTCGAGGCCGGCGAGCTCGAGAATCGTGGGTCCCAGATCGAAGAGAGAGCAGAGCTGATCGAGGGAGCGGCCGCCTGCGAAACGGTTAGGCGCCCAGACGATGGTGGGCACACGGGTGATGATGTCGTACATCGTCCACTTCTGGCTGTGGCCGTGATCTCCGAGGCAGTCGCCGTGGTCCGAGGTGAAGATGACGACGGCGTTTTCGAGGTAGCCCTGCTCTTCAAGGGCAGCCAGCAGTTCGCCCACTTTTTCGTCGATCATGGAGACGTTGGCCATGTAGTAGGCGCGCTGGCGATGACGCTGTTCGCGTGTTGGGTCGAGGAGGTGCATGACCGAATCGTGGTCCACTTCGGCGTTATGGGCGCGCATTGCAAGGAATGGGGGAGGCTGACCAGCGAGCTCCTGCTCGGTGACCGGTTGGAGGGGCAGGTCCTTGTCCACGTAGGCCTGGCTGAAGCGGGGGGTTGGGTCGTACGGGGGC
>VXOE01000138.1 GCA_009840225.1 Caldilineaceae bacterium SB0662_bin_25
TGCGGGGGCGGAGCCCCCGCACAAGGGAGGGCCGAATAGGCCCGACCGCCCAAATTCGAGTAGAGAGTAGTGAGAAACACCGCTTCATTTGAGGCAGTTGGAAAGTGAACTGACGGTGGCCTGATTTCTTCCAGAGGTATGCGACTGTTCGCCCCCATTTTGGAATGCCCCCCTGTGCCAGGTTGGTCCGAACGAGGCGTGAAAACGTTTCAGATACTGAACAGTTCTCGAGAAGAAACCAGAACACAGCCGAGGAATGCACAAGCGTCAGGTTGCACCCTTCATGTGGGGTGAGGAGAGAAGGATACGGGCCCAGACGCACTGTACACATCGAGTGGGAACAGTGTCCTATCGGGCCCGAACGTGTCTGTGTCAGCAATC
Source organism: Caldilineaceae bacterium SB0662_bin_25 (assembly GCA_009840225.1). Taxonomy (GTDB): domain Bacteria; phylum Chloroflexota; class Anaerolineae; order Caldilineales; family Caldilineaceae; genus Bin5. Next base: position 382 of record VXOE01000138.1, read on the forward strand.
AGGCGGCTGGCATTTGCCGTCCGTCCTAGCGGAGTTCGTATGTGATTTGCAGCTGCATTGTCAGATTCAGCTCACCTGGGCTGATTGGACCGGAGCCGCCTCCCATCTCGGCCGCTGCCATCCTTGAGAAATTCCCGCCGAAGAAGCCGCCGCCCTGGCCAATTATCTCGCTGATTCCCATTACTTCGCCGACGTCTACGCCGATGAGCTGGGCCAAGTCTCCTGCCTTGTCATAGGCGTCTGCGACCGCTCTTGCGCGGGCCTCTGACTCCACCGAAGCTGGATCCGCCAAGCTGAAATCGACTCCATAGATGTTGTTCGCGCCAGCGTCGATCGCCGCATCCAGCACATCGCCGATGCTCTCCAGATCCTGAATTGTGATGAAGACCGTATTACTCACACGATAGCGAACTTCGTCTTCGTCGAGTAAGCCGCCAGGCCCAAACCGTTCGGCAAAGATGCTGAAGTGTCTGGTCTGAATGTCCTTCTCATCTATGTTCTGCGACAGCAGAGCAGCCTGGACCTCTTCCATAATTGCCTGGGCAGCAGCGCTGGCTTCTCTCACCGTATTCCGTACTACCTCGACACCGATCGAAGCTGTGGCGATGTCAGGCTCGATGCTTACGGTGCCTTCCCCCACCACTGTTACCGAATGTGACGTAGGTACGGTGAGCCTGGCCTCGCGGGCCATCACTGCAGGTGCAGGTGACGCTGTATTCGCTACGAATACTGCAATCAGGATCAGAGTCATCGTCGCAACCAGGCCAATCGCTGCATTTGCCGAGAATTTCGCCATCATTTTTCAGTCCCCCATTGAAACGCAAGTCATCCGTGTCACCACCGGCGGTTTCTGTACAACATCTATGACGACGCTACAGCCTAAAGAGTTTCATTCCCTTTGGCGTTGACTTGGCTGCTCCCGGTTCTACTGATTACTGAGCGTGTGATAGGATCGTCTCTATCATGCCCGCTCGACTCTCAGCGTCACCACACTACCTGTTTGTTTCGGTCCTGCTTTTTCTTCTGGCGGCGGGGTGGCTGGCTGCTACTTCTGGAGATGAGGCCGGTAGTCCGGCCGCAGCAACAGTAGTAAATCGGTTAGACAACGGCGCTGTCGCATCGATGGACAGCTCAGTCTTTGCTTTCGAACCGGGCTGGCACGTCACTGTCGAAGGGGCGGACACGACCGAGCCGGACGAGCCATGGACGCAGCCGTCGGGGCGGATGGCCTTCGAATACAGTGGCCGAGAACTCGCACTGCAGTTAGCCTTGGGAGACTATTGGGGCTACATTTTCGTGACGGTAGATGGACGTCCCGCCAACCGCTTACCCACTCTTTGGGGCAATTCTGACAGCCGCGGCCAACCTGGCGGCTACCTGCCCCTCTTTGCCCCGGAAAAGGAGACCGAGGCCGGTCCGGCTACTGAGTGGGTTGTCGTTCACCGGGCTTCCAACGACGGGCCTCACCAGGTGGTAGTCGAAGTTTGGCGCGGTTGGGGCCAGACCGTCCTGCGGGCCGTGGCTGTGGACGCGATGCCAACAGTTCCCCGGCCACAATGGCCTGCAATCCTATTGGGCCTGATCGGAGTTTGGCTTGCCGTCGCCTCCGCCGGTCCGATTCTCGAGAGGGTTGTGGCGGCCAGACGGCTGTCAGGGGAAGGCGCCACTGATGCCGCACTCGCGCCACAGGGCAGACGAGGTCGTGGGATGGCGCAGATTTGGGCACACCGATTCGCCCGGCTAATCACCTCTGTGCCATGGAAATACGCAATCGGCATGGCCGTTGCCGGTGTCGCGATGATAGGAACTGGGATTGTCGCCCAGAACTGGGTACTCACCGACGCGGGGCTGGTCATGCTCGGCGTCGCAGGGTTGCGGCGACCGTTCCTATGGACCGGGGCACTCCTCTTTGGGCTTCCCTTCTACCTGCATCCCCTGCCTTTCTTGCCTGGTCGGGCGCTCAATCTGATCGAACTCGGAGTTTACGGCGGCTTGGGCCTCACAGTGGCGAGGCTCTTCATTTTGCAAGGCCGCCAACGGACATCGGGACAGCAGCCAACTGCTCTTGACGCGCGCCACCGGATCTTCTTCCTGCTCGTTTCTTTCGCCCTCGTAGCCACTGTTGCGGCTGAGCAGGAAGGTGTGGCGTTACGCGAGTGGCGCACCCTCTTCCTCAGCGCCGGCCTCTTTGCGCTGCTATTACACAAGACGTTGGGCCGAGAAGACGACTCCGGTGCCGCTCGGACCTTTCTCGCGTTCTGCTGGTTGGCGGGCGGGGCGGTAGTCGCTACTGCCGGCCTCTGGCAGTACGTCACGGAGCAGAACGTCATCCAGGCCGAGGGCGTAAACCGGATACGGGCTTTTTACGGTTCCCCCAATAACCTGGGTTTATACCTAGAGCGGACTGCGGCGATGGGTCTGGCTATGGGAATATTCGGGACGTTGAAGGCCGGGAACAAGAGAAACAGGGTAACTCTGACGCGGCTAGAGAGACTCTCCATCCTGGGGTCCTGGAAAAGTGCGCCGATGCCGGCACGCTGCGCGCTTCTCCTGACCATTCCTCAGCTGTTGGCACTTCTCTTGACTTTCAGCAAAGGAGCGATCTTCCTTGGCCTGCCGGCGATGTTGCTGGCTCTGGCCATCGGGGGGAGGCGCCTTCTGGCCGCGCCAGGCCTGGGGCTGTCGAGTCGCTGGGGATGGGGTCTGGCCGCCGTGGCAGCGGCTATGGTTCTGGGGTTGATCCCATTCCTGGGAACGGAACGATTCCGCAGCCTCCTGGACTTCCGTCCTGAGGGTACGGCCGGCATTCGCCTCAGTCTTTGGCGCAGCAGCGTGCAGATGGCCCTGGATCATCTCTGGCTGGGGGTCGGTCCGGACAACTTTCTTTACAGCTATCGGAGCGGCTACATACTACCGGCTGCTTGGCGAGACCCCAGCCTCAACCATCCCCATAACGTCGTACTCGACTGGTGGACACGACTAGGTCTGCCTGGCCTCGCTCTGGCTGCGGCCTGGCTGTGGCTGGGGCTTCGCTCTCTTTGGAGGGCGGCAACATCTGATGCGATTGCCGTAGGGGGGTTGGGAGTCGTCGCGGCCGCGTTAGGACACGGTCTGATCGATGCCTCGTATGCTCTGCCGGATCTGCTTATCGTGTGGGTCTTTTTGCTGCATCTCTTCTCGCTGCCGACAGCGTCTGGCACCGTGGCCGGTCCGGAGGAGCCGCAGCCAGCGTCGCGATAGCTGTTGCCTTATTCCACTGTGCTTCGGACTGGTGAAAGGGGTCGACTTACAGCGTCCGCAGACGGCTCAGGCACCAGCGGTAGGTGTGGTTGTCGGGGATCTTGCAGTCGCTGAAACGAAAGCAGTAGAAGGTGTAATAGAGGTCGATTCGCTGCCAGCTATGTGCACCGTATTTTTCGGTTATCCGGCGGCGCAGAAACTCGTAGTCCGACTCAGTTACAAAGTCATAGATTAGGCAGAAGTAGTAGGCACCAGCCAGATCCGTCAGCGTATCACCGATCATTGTCAACGGGCTGAAGTCCACGACTGCCGTCAGGATTCCTCGCTCGTCGCACAGGACATTGCCGGGGAAGTAGTCGCCATGGACCAGGCACTTCTGCGGCCGTGGCGGCAAAGTGCCGAGTTCTCGAAAGAACCCGTCCACGATGCGGTCCACATCGGCCAAGTCCTCCTGCAAATCGGTATATGAACGCGTCAGGGTTGCCTCGATGCGCGCCTGCAGGAAGCCGGGCCAGGTCTCCGCGGAAATCGCCTCCTGTGGGTTCAGGGGTTCGCCAAATGGCAGGTTCGGCATATGAACAGCGTGCAAGGGAGGAAGGCCGTCCAAGAAGGATGCAAAAGCGCTGCGCCGTTCGCCAGGCGTCAGGCGGGGAAGGAGTTCTGCAAAGTCCTGGCCGGGAAGCCGCTTTTCGACATGATAGTGTATCTCCCCAACCGTGCCGTATTCGTATATGAGGGGTACTGCGAAAGGAAATGAGAATCTTTGAAGCTGCTCCGAAAAGCGCTTCAACAGCGAAAGGTATCCTGGTTCCTGCTGTTGGTTGTGGATTTTCAGAACGCGCCCGCCGCCGATGTCGTACAGGGAGGAGGTCATTCCTCTCCCCACCAGCTGGGCGCTTTCAACTTTCAGATGGCGCAATACCTTGACTAGCTTCTGATGACCAGTCATCATGGCAAAATTTCAGCGATTTGCTCTGCCAGGATGACACTGTTCATTTCGCCCGACCATACCCCGCGGATAGTCCCTTCAGCGTCGATAAAGAAGGTGAGCGGCAGCCCCTGCACATTGTAGCGTTGTCCCACTTCAAGAGAGCGGTCCAGAACGATCTCGAACTCTGACGTGCGGTCGGACTGCCCGGCAGTGGAGCTTCCATTCCTCGCGGCCGGGCTGCCTACTTCGTTCAGAAAACGAGTGACGGTGTCGGCGTTCTCCCCTTGGTTTACCCCAATGAACAGGATGCAATCTGAGCCCTGGTCGAGGCCAATCGTGTTCTGTTGGTCCTCACCAACTGATTTGCTCGCCGCCATACAGCCCCCGTGGCGCGCGGCCGCAGCCTGGAGTGCAGGAAACTCTCGACGGCAAGGTCCGCACCAGGTGGCCCAGAAATTCAATACGACCGGTCGCCCCTTCGCCGCAGAAAGGCTGAACGGATTTCCTTCTGCCCCAATCGGACTGAATCGGGGCAGCGTGAAGTCGGGGGCCGGGTGGTACAAGGCCGGCCGCGGGGTATCGAAAGTCGATTCGACGTTGGCCGGGCGGCTTACCCAGATCCAGGCTGCGCCCAGCAGGAGTATGGAAGGGATGGCCACGTGCCAGCGGTTAACCAACTGTCGCTTCACTCCCACTCGCTGTGAAAGATGCCCTCTCGATCGGTGCGTTCGTAGGTATGGGCGCCGAAGAAGTCCCGTTGCGCTTGAATCAGGTTGGCTGGCAGCCGGGCGCTGCGGTAGCTGTCATAGTAAGCCAGGCTGGCGCTGAAGGCCGGTGTAGGGATGCCTCTCGCGACTGCCAGTTGAATTACTTTGCGCCACGCCGGCAGCCTTTTGGTGACCGCGGCCCGAAACTCGTCGTCCAGCAGCAGGTTCGTCAATCCGGGATTGCGGTTGTAGGCGTCGGTTATGCGGTTGAGGAAGCGGGCCCGAATGATGCAGCCGGCCCGCCAAATCGCGGCGATTTCACCCAGATTCAGCCCGTAATCGTACTCCTCGCTTGCCTGGCGCAACAAGGCCATCCCCTGCGCGTAGGCGCTGATCTTGCTCGCGTACAAGGCGTCGCGGGTAGCGTCGATCAGTTCCTGGCGACCGCCTTCATAGGCTTGCGTTTCAGGGCCCGGCAACCGCGCGGATGCGGCGACGCGTTCCTCTTTGAGCGAGGAGATGATGCGGCCGGTTACGGCGCTATTGATGGTTGGAATCGGCGCACCTACGTCCATGGCGTTCTGGCTGGTCCATTTTCCCGTGCCCTTCTGTTGCGCCTTGTCAAGCACCATATCAACCAGTGCGCGGCCGCTCTCCTCGTCCAGCCTGCGGAAAATCTTGCTCGTTATTTCAATCAGAAAGCTGTCCAATTCTCCTTCGTTCCACTCGGCGAATACATCTGCCAGTTCACCAGGACTCAGCCCCAGAACTTGCTGAAGTATGTCATACGCCTCCGCTATCAGCTGCATGTCCCCATATTCGATGCCATTATGAACCATCTTGACATAGTGGCCTGCGCCGCCGCGTCCTATAAAGCTGACACAGGGTTCGCCGTCCTCTTCCGCCTTGGCGGAGATGTCCCGAAGCATCGGTCCGACCGCTTCCCAGCCATCAGCGGCGCCGCCGGGCATAATCGAAGGGCCCCAGAGTGCGCCTTCCTCTCCTCCACTGACGCCGACACCCATATAAACCAGCCCCTTGGCCGTCAGTTCGCGACTGCGCCGTTCCGTGTCCGGGAAATAGCTGTTGCCGCCGTCCATGACGATATCGCCTTCGTCCAGCATTGGCACAAGGGAATCCAGCACTGCGTCGACGGGGCGGCCGGCCTGCACCATCAAGAGGACGCGCCGCGGTCGCACGAGATTCGCCACCATCTCCTCCAGCGTCACCGCGGGGATCAGATTTTTGCCAGCGTGCTCAGCCGCGAAATCAGTCATTTTGGAAGTGGTGCGATTGTGGACAACGACATTGTAGCCGTTGCGCTCGAGGTTAAGCACCAGATTCTGTCCCATCACGGCCAGGCCGGAAACGGCAATATCTCCGCGCGGGGCTGTGGCATCATGCATTGGTTCTCTCCTTGTGGCAGTGCACTTCTTTCATTCGCGAATTCCTGCACAGTATAGCAGACGGCAATTGGATCAGTGCATTTTTTGGTGACTCAGGAAAGAGAGGCGACAGTAGAAGGCGGAGAGAAAAGGATGCCCGGAAACACCAGTAAATTGGCGTTAAGCCTCCGGAATTCAGGGTCGACGGCCTTTGGCCCGAGTCATTTCACTGTGATAGCATGGGGATCTAACAAGGACGAGCTCCTCAACTGGCGAACAGAAGGGACCAGTTGCCGGCAATTCGCCAACTGTTTAGTCCCTTCATTTGGGTGGAGAGACACCACAAGGGAGAGGAGCGGGGATTTGTTTCCCTTTGTGCACAGTCGATCGCCTGGGCTGGGGCAGTTGGGTTTCATCCGACTGCCTCTTTTGTTTGCCAGTATCTTTGCGTCCAAACAGGAGACTATCCATGTCAAACCAACGTGCACTGATCTCTGTGTCCGACAAAACCGATCTCACGTCTTTTGCGCGGAAGCTCAACGACGCCGGCGTCGAACTGGTCGCAAGCGGGGGCACGGCCGCCCAACTTGCCGATGCTGGAATGCCGGTCACGCCCACCGAGGCTCTTACCGGGTTCCCTGAGCTTCTCGACGGCCGTGTAAAGACATTGCACCCAGCAATTCATGGCGGCATTCTCGCGCGCCGCACACAGGAACATCTCGCCGAGCTGGAACAGCAAGGTCTTCACCCGATTGATTTGGTCATTGTCAACCTCTATCCCTTTCAGCGCACCGTGGCCGATGACGGAGTAACCCTGGCTGAGGCCGTGGAGCAGATCGACATCGGCGGCGTGGCACTCTTGCGCGCCGCGGCCAAGAACTTCGAATCGGTGACGGTAGTTTGCGATCCTTCCGACTACGAACGCGTTGCGCTGGCCATTGCGAACGGAGGGCTTGACGCCGATGCCAGGCAGGCACTGGCATTGAAGGCTTTTCGCCATACTGCCGATTACGATACGGCCATCTCCCGTTTCCTTGCCCAGCAGCAGTCGCAAGATCGGGCGCATTCGGATGACAAGGAAGAGATGCCCGCGCAGATTCGGTTGAATCTTGAGCGTGTGCAAGTGATGCGCTATGGGGAAAACCCTCATCAGCAGGGCGCTTTCTACCGGCACAGCGACGCCTCTCCGGCGTTTGAGCAACTCCACGGCCAGGAGATGAGCTACAACAACTGGCTGGATCTCGACGGCAGCTGGCAGGCAGCACAGGATTTTGAAGAGCCGACAGTGGCGATAATCAAGCACAGCAATCCTTGCGGGCTCGCCTCGGCCGATTCCCTGGCAGGTGCCTATGACGAAGCCCTTGCCTCCGACCCGGCAAGTGCCTTTGGCAGCATCATTTCGGTAAACCGGACGCTCGACAGGGAGACCGCCGAGAGGATGGCAAAGCTGTTTGTCGAGATCGTGGCGGCGCCCGCATTCGACGAGGAGGCGCTTGCATTGCTTCAGCGCAAGAAGAACCTGCGACTATTGCGCGCCTGCGGTGCTGCCCCCCACTCGCTCAACATCCGCACTGTTTACGGCGGCGCTCTGGTCCAGGAAGCCGACAGAAGCAGACAGGACCTCGAACCGGCGAATTGGCGCATCGTAACCCAGAATAGGCCCGACGCATCGCAGCTGGCCGACCTTGCCTTTGCGTGGCGCGTTTGCCGCCATGTCAAGAGCAACGCCATCGTTTATGTCAAGAATCGAGCAACTGTTGGCGTGGGCGCGGGTCAGATGAGTCGGGTTGATTCGGTCATGCTTGCCGGTCACAAGGCAGGCGAGAGAGCGCGCGGCGCGGTGATGGCGTCAGACGCCTTCTTTCCCTTTGCCGATGGTATCGAGGCGGCCGCTGCACATGGGGTTGCGGCAGTCGTACAGCCGGGAGGTTCTATCCGCGATGAGGAGGTAATCGCGAGTTGCGACCGTCTTGGGCTTGTAATGGCCTTTACAGGTACCCGGCACTTTCGGCACTGAGGCAAAGGCTTTGGTGCGCCCTTATGGGCTGGCGGCTATTGATTTGCCCTAGCTAGCCTCGCCCCAAATTGAGTGACAAATTGCAGTTACGAGATGCCTATGCACGTCCTAATCACCGGTGGCGCCGGGTTCATCGGCAGCCATCTCGCCGACGCCTTACTCAGGCGCGGCGACTCAGTCTCGGTACTTGACAATCTCAGTACAGGTTCGGCAGAGAACATTCAGGGTCTGCAAGGGCATCCTTGCTTCTCATTTGTCCAAGCCGGTCTGGACGACGGTACTGTTCTGGACGATCTTGCCGGTCGCGCCGACGCAATTGTGCATCTGGCGGCTGCGGTAGGTGTGCATCTGGTCCTGGAGAAGCCCACGCATACGATTGAGACGAACGTATTGGGCACACACGCCCTGCTGGCCGCCGCCCGGCGTTCCGGCTGCCAAACTCTGATTGCCAGCACCAGCGAAGTCTATGGAAAGAGCGAATCCTTGCCATTTTCCGAGAACGACGATTTAGTTCTCGGCCCCCCCAACCGCACCCGGTGGGTCTACGCGGCCACCAAGCTGCTCGACGAATTTCTCGCCCTCGCTGCCCACCAGGAGTTCGGACTTCCTCTCACAATCATGCGGCTGTTCAATGTAGTTGGTCCACGACAGACCGGTCGTTTCGGCATGGTCCTGCCCAGGCTCGTCAGACAGGCCCTTCGAGGTCAGCCCCTTACCGTCTACGGTGACGGAATGCAGACCCGCTGCTTCTGTCACGTTGCGGACGTGTTGCAGGCTATCATTGGACTGTTGGGCCGGACAACGGCTAGCGGCCAGATTTACAACATCGGAAGCAACCAGGAGGTGACAATCCGCGAACTGGCCGAACAGATCGTCGACCGCGCCGATTCTGCTTCGCCGATCCACTATTTTCCATATAGCGAGGCCTATGCCGCCGGGTTTGAGGATTTGCGCAGACGTGTACCGGATATCTCTAAGATAGCCAACGAAATCGGATGGAAGCCTACCCACTTGTTGCCGAAAATCCTGGATGATATGATTGATTTTGAGAGGGGCCGGTTGACCTGAATCGGTTACTTTTGCATGGCTTCAGCCGGAAAACCCTTTGTCGGGACAATGAGACTACTACAAGGAGAAAGGAATGAAAGCCCGTTTGTTTGGAGGGATCCATGTTCTACTTACTGCAGCGTTGATATGGGGATCGTTTTTGGCTACCGAAGCCTTCGCTCAGGAAAGCAGCGAATCGCCCCCAGCGGCCGAAATCGTAAATGACGAGGGCGGGCCCGTCAGAATTACGGGAAGTGTTAACTACACCGCGCCGTACTTCACAATCGGCGTGGCGCAACCGCTGGTGATACTTGAGGACCAGGCTGGATTCGTCGACCGCAATGAGCACTTTCTTATGCCGGTCGAATCCCAGACCATCGGTCAGATAACAACGGATTTTTTTACATCACCCTTTGAGTATTCGCTTGCCCTACCCATCGAACCGCAGGGTAGCTACCGCGACGTCGACAATGACGAGTCAGAAGACCAGGGTGTACAGGTATTCGCAATTGCTTACTGGGACAACACTTTTGGCGACCCATTCCTTGAGGAGAGGGATCTCTACGGCGGAGGCTGGTCGACGGCCTACGCTTCGACGCGCATCAGCGACGAGATTGAAACGGAACGGGAGATCGTTGGCGGTATCTTTCTTGTCTACGCCCCCGACGATCAGCAGGGGTTTCCTTCCGGCTTTGGCGAGGACGGGCTTCTCTTTACGGAAGATGACCCGATCGTGATCCTGCCTGAAGGGTATACGATTGTAAACATGGACGCCGAGCCGTTCAGCTTCGATCGCTCGCGTAACCCGGTCGTCGATCTGATCGAACCGGAGGGCATCGCGCTCGTCGACTACTCCGAGCAGTCCTATCCTGAAGCCTTCAACTCGCTGGTTGATCTTCTCAAGAAAGAGTATGCGTTTACGGAGTATAAGGGAATTGACTGGGAGGCGAAGAGGACAGAGTTCCTGCCTCGCTTTGAGGCTGCCGCCGAAGGCGAGGATTCTCGAGACTACCAGCGGGCGCTACGCGACTTCAGTTGGTCGATCCCCGACGGTCATGTGAGCGGGCCCTTCATACGCGAAGATTTTCAGCAGGATATTGCCGGCGGCTTGGGCATTGCGATTCGGGAGACCGAGGAGGGCCCGGTGATCGTCAACTTCGTCACTGAAGGCAGTCCGGCTGAGGCAGCCGGTATTGAACTCGGAACAGAGATCGTCGCCATAGACGGGGTACCCATCGCCGATGTCATCAGCAACGCCGTCGCTCACTCCGCGCCCTTCAGCACAAGTCACTTCAAGCGCTTGCAGCAGATGCGCTATGCCGTACGCTTCCCGATCGAAACTGAAGTCGAGTTAACTTGGATAGACGCGGAAGGCGAGGAAGTAACGGAAACGATGAAGGTCATCAGCGAATATGACAGCTTCAGCTTTTCCTCGTTTGCAAGAGGGACGACCGGGTTCGAAATCCCCGTGGCCTATGAGCTACTGGAAGCGGACGAATACGGCGAGAACGACTACGGCTACGTGAAGATTGACAGCTTTTCGGACAACAGCGTGTTGACCGTTCAGCTGTGGGAACGCATGATCCGCACATTGAACCGTTACGCAGTCAACGGTCTCATCATCGACATGCGCCAGAATGGCGGCGGGAGCGGCTTCCTCGCCGATCAGATGGCCGCCTACTTCTTCGATGAGCCCCACGTTCTCGGCAATGCCGGGTACTATGACGAGGACCGGGGCGAGTTCTACTTCAATCCGGACGGAGAAGACCGCTACTACCTGCCGGCCGAGGATTTGCGTTACGATGGCGAAGTCGCAGTCATCGTCGGCCCTTTCTGCCTCAGCGCCTGTGAGTTTTTCTCCTACGATATGACCATCAACGACCGTGCCCACATCGTCGGCCATTACCCCACCGGTGGGTTGGGCGGCAGCATAAAGAGCATAAAGATGCCCGATGATGAGTACTTCACGTTCACCATCGGGCGGGCCGTAGACCCCGACGGCGAAATTCACATCGAAGGCATAGGCGTAGTACCTACTGTCCTGGTGCCGGTTACAAGAGAGACTCTACTGGCAGACGATGTTGACCGCGTTCTGCTAGACGCTGCCGTCGCTCACCTCGACTCTTTGCTGGCAGTGGAGACAATTGATGGGGGCGAGATCGCTATCGGAGATGTGATTGAGGGAACGCTAGCAGCCCAGACCGTTGTGCAGTACACGCTTCCGCTCTCCGCGGGCGACGTCATCAGCATCTTTGCCCGCAGCGAGGAGTTCGATACCTACCTGGCCCTCTATCTCGACGGCGACTCACCGATCATGACCGATGACGATTCATATGACACGGACGCGGCGCTGGAGGAACTGGAGGTACCCAGCGATCTGCAACTGATCGTCGAAGTCAGCTCTGCGCTGGGCGATGAAGAGGGGACTTACACGCTGGAAGTGGTTGACGCTTCGGAGGAAGACACAGACTCCGATGACGGATAACGCTGCCTGACATTACAAAAGAGGATGAAGAAGTGAGAGGGGAAGTTCTCCTCTCACTTTTTTTGCCCGCGCTTTTCTATCCCTTCATCGGTATGACCAGGTCATACGGATAGTGGGTGAGCCAGATCAGTTCGCCCGCTTCATTGTAGGCGACCGCGTCCTCGACGCGCACGCCGTATCCGCGGTTGGGATAGTACAGGCCCGGTTCGATGGTCACCACGTGGCCTGGTAGCAGAACCTTATCCTCGCCCGCGGCATGGCTGAAATTCGGTCCTTCGTGAATCTCCAGGCCGATGCCGTGGCCAAGGCTGTGGACATAGCCTTCTTCCGTCCCCGGATGGCTGCGTACTGTTTTGTGACCCTTGCTTTCGTAGTAGTCACAGGTCATGAGTTGATATTCGCGCATCGGCCGGCCCAACTCCAGATCTGCCATGACACGGTCGAAAATCTCCTTGGTCTGGTCGTAGGCTTCCTGAACTTCGTCGGTTGCATAGCCCAGACTCCAGGTGCGGGTCATGTCGTGGAAGTAGCCTTCTTCGGTTGTCGGAAAGATGTCGAAGATTATGGAACGGCCCAGTTGCAGCGGCATTTCGGGATCACCCGAGTTATGGGGGACACCGGCATCCCGGCCTTGGGAAAAGATCGTGCCGTGGTCTTCTTGCAGACCGTTGGCGTGCAGGCGCCCGCGCATGTAAGCCTTGACGTCGCCGATGGTCAGCGGCTCACCATCCGACTTGAGTAGAACCTCGTCCCGGCCCACCTGGTGCCCCTGAATGAACGTCTGTACGTCACCCACCACCGAACAGGTATGCCGTCCGGCGCGCTTCAGGATTTCGAGTTCGGCGTCGTCCTTGGTGATGAAAGCCTGGCTGAAGAGCGTTTCGCCGTACTCGCCGACGATTTCTATGCCCTCGATCTGCTCTTTCACCTTGTCCATCAGCGCCAGCGACGCGCCGGCGTCCTGCAAGCCGTAGACTCCGACGCGTCCGCGAAGCCCGACCATCTCCATTGCGCGGGCAACGTACGCGGCATTCGCCGCCAACCTGTCGCCCTTGAACTCCTTGAGCAACTCATATCCGTTGAAATGCTCTTCGCGGTTGACCGTGCGCAGTCCGGTGTCTGCCGCGGTGTCTCGTTCCATCATGCCGTGGACGAGAGTCACCTCTTCGCCACGCGGCTTCAACAAAAGCGCTCCTTCGAAGAACCCGCCGCTGGTCAGGTATCTCATCACCGGACCGTGTCCTTCTCCCAGAACGAGAAAACCGTCCAGGTTACGTTCCGCCATCAATCGATCCAGGTCTCGCTTCATCGCTTTCCTCTCTATCTTGCTTGGGTATCGCACGTGTCGCGAAGTGCCCGAAAACTGAGTTTCACCCGTGAAGGCTAACATCGGGCAGTTGAGAGTCCAAACAGCAGGTGCTGGAGGGCGCTGATCAGGATTGCGAGAAAGGGCATGCGCCCACACTGGTATCTTCGTCACAGCCACTTTCTGCGCCTTTACTTTACACTGATAGAATGTGGCTGAAGGTTTTAGAGGCAGACGCGACTTCTATTCGTAAAGTGAATAGGCGATGAACAAGAGGGCAGAAGATGACGGATTGGTATCGAAAACGCGGCCGCTGCTCGTTCGTCTGGAGGCACTTGGCAAGTCTTACCACGAGGCAGGGCAGGAAAAATGTGTGCTGGATGCGGTGGACTGCTCCATAGGGGCCGGCCAGTTCATCTGCCTTTTGGGAAAATCCGGCAGCGGAAAGAGCACGCTCCTGAATCTCATCTCCGGAATCGACCGTCCTTCTGAGGGAAGTGTGTTCATTCGCGAGAATGGCCGTGATGTCGAATTGACCGCCCTGAACGAACACCAGCGTACGCTTTTTCGGCGCCGCAACATCGGCATCATCTTCCAATTCTTCAATCTGATCCCCACGCTCACCGTTCTTGAGAACGTCGCTCTGCCGGTCGAGCTGGCAAGCAGCGACCGCAAGGGCCACCGCCGCGCCAAAAACCTGCTGGATCGCGTCGGCCTGGGGGACCGCCTCGACTCCTTCCCAGATCGGCTCAGCGGAGGCGAACAGCAGCGGGTCGCAATTGCTCGCGCCCTCATACATGACCCGGTCTTGCTGCTGGCCGACGAGCCCACCGGCAACCTTGATGAAGGAACCGGTGGCGCAGTTTTGGAGCTGCTGCTGGAGTTGAGCCGTGACGCCGGTAAGACCCTGATCATGGCGACCCATGATGAGGACATTGCCGGGCTGGCCGACGCAGTCTACTTCCTCGAACGGGGACATTTGGTTTCGCACTATGGCCTGACCCCGAATTCAAATAGAGAATCGGATGTTTTGCGAACGCCGGGTCGCGAAGTGGATACGCCAATCGCGCAGTGATGAGAGTTTCTCGTCCTTTACGCGTACTGCTGCGGTTGGCCTGGCGGCATAGCCGGCGTCGTCCGCTGCAGTCGGTATTTCTTGTGGTCGGCGTTGCCATCGGCGTCGCCATGATCGTCGCCATCGACCTGGCCAACGGCTCGGCCAACCGGGCCTTTGCGCTTGGGACCGAGCAGATCACCGGCCGCGCAACGCATCAGGTGGTCGGCGGGCCCAACGGCGTCGATTCCGCATTTTACGTCAGGCTGCGCCGTGAATTAGGATTTCAGCTCAGCGCCCCTGTCGTAGAAAGCTATGTGAGTGTACCGCAGTTGGACGCCCAGCCGATGCGTCTTCTCGGCATTGATCCCTTCGCTGAGCCGCCTTTTCGGAGCTATTTGGGAGGGAATGACCAGACTACCAGCGCCACCGAGGTGGAAGGCTTCGGCGACTACATCACGCCCCTTCTTCTGGAGCCCAGGACAGTTCTGATCGGGCAATCGGTGGCCGACCGCTACAGTCTGCAGCCTAGTCAGTCGCTCCCGATTCGAATCGGCGCGCGGATGGATAGGTTGACTATAGCCGGGTTGTTGGTTCCGTCGAACGAGTTGAGCAGGCGCGCATTGGATGGTTTGCTCATCGTCGACATCAGCACGGCGCAGGAGTTGCTGGGGAGAGTCGGCCGTCTGGACCGCATCGATCTGATTGTGCCGGGGGATGGGGAAGGCATAGCCCGTCTGGCAGAGATCAGAGAGATCCTGCCCGCGGGGGCTCGTATCGTTCGCCCCGCTGCGCGAACGGCTACGATAGAGGAGATGACCGCCGCATTCCGGCTCAACCTGACCGCTCTCAGCCTGCTCGCCCTGGTTGTCGGGATGTTTCTCATCTACAACACGGTTTCGTTCAGCGTCGTCCAGCGCCGACCTGTCCTCGGGATCCTGCGAGCGCTTGGCATGACGCGGCGTGAGCTGTTCATCATGATACTGATCGAGGCGGCCACCCTCGGTCTCATTGGCACAGGCCTGGGATTGGGGCTGGGCGTTCTCCTGGGGCGGGGGGCGGTACAAGCTGTCACCCAGACCATAAACGATCTCTTTTTCGTCGTTGCCGTGCGAAACGCAGACATTCCGGTCTGGACACTGGCCAAAGGCGCTTTCAGCGGTATCGGCGCCGCGCTGTTGGCGGCTCTGCTGCCAGCGCTTGAGGCGACGAGCGTACCTCCGGCGGGAGCTGTTCTACGCTCCGGTATCGAACAGAAGGCTCGCCGCGCCCTTCCGCGGCTCACCGGGGCAGGCCTACTCCTTGGCCTTCTTGGGGCCGCTCTGCTCATTCCTGAGTGGAATCTCGTGGTTGCTTTCGCCGGCCTCTTCGCGGTCATTCTGGGTGCGGCGCTGGTGACGCCGGCGCTCACCTATCTGCTGATGGACGGCGTGCGCCGCGTTCTCAGCCGGCGCTTCGGCATCCTCACGCGCATGGCCCCCCGCAACATCATGCGCTCGCTCTCGCGCACGTCTGCAGCCATCGCAGCTCTCATGGTCGCAGTCAGCGTGATCATTGGCGTAGGGGTGATGATCGTCTCCTTCCGGCTGACGGTTGAACGGTGGCTGGACGAAATCTTGCAGGCCGATATTTTCGTTTCGGCGCCTGCCCTGGGCCCAAATCGCAACTACGCTACCTTGGAGCCGGGGCTGCTGGAGAAACTGGGTGCGTTTGCGGATGTTGCCGGCTTCTCGACAAGCCGCGAGATTGAGGCGGCCGCCACTCTACCGGACGGAGAGCAGGTCAATGTGCAACTGGCTGCCTTGCTGCGCGACCTGGCTGGAGAAGACCGCCGCTACCGTGAATCGGTTGGCGACAATGCAGCCACCTGGCGCGCCGTTGAGGCCGGCGGTGTGGTCATCAACGAGACGATGGCCAATCGCTATCGCCTGCGAGTCGGCCAAGCCCTGCAACTGATAACCGATGCAGGGGAGCACGATTTTCCCGTCGTGGGAATTACCTATGATTTCGACGTAAACCCCACCTTGCTGATGTCGGACAGGGTATATCGGAGGTACTGGAACGATGAGGCGGTCTCGACCATCGCTCTTTTTGTGGGACCGGGCGTCGACGTGGACGAAACTGTCAACGCGCTGCGCCGTGAGTTTGCGGGCGAGGCGGAGTTGTTGATCAGCTCGAATCGGGGCGTGCGCCGCAACGCACTGGATGTGTTCGATCGTACTTTTGCCATCACCGTTGCTCTGCGCTTGCTGGCGACCTTGGTTGCATTCGTCGGCATTCTCAGCACGCTGATGAGTCTGCAACTGGAGCGCGCCAGGGAGATCGGGGTGTTAAGGGCCAACGGCATGACGCGGCGGCAGCTGTGGGGGCTCACGCTCCTGGAGACCGGCCTGTTGGGAACAAGCGCAGGACTGATCGCGGTACCGACCGGTTTCATACTGGCGCTGATCCTCATCTACATAATCAATCTGCGCTCATTCGGTTGGACATTGTCAATGCGTCTGCAGGTTGGGGAGTTTGGGCAAGCCTTTGTGGTTGCGCTGGCAGCCGCGCTGCTGGCCGGTCTCTATCCGGCCTGGCGCATGAGCAGGACAGACCCGGCGGAAGCCTTGCGCATGGAGTGAGAGGAGAGCGTTGGGCTGGGTAGTCCAGCGGAGGCCTGAGGGAAGTTCTGCTCGCTTCAGTCGAACAGACCCAGGCTCACATATTTGCTGCCGTCGTCGGGAAGGAGGGTAACGACGACGCCGTCGGCGCTGCGGGGAAGTTCCTTTGCAACCTGGATGGCAGCTGCGACTGCTGCCCCGCTACTGAAGCCTACAAACAGCCCGGCCGCACGCGCGAGAGCCTGCGTGACGTCCCAGGCAGTCTCCGCGGAAACCGCCATGTGACGGTCCACTAAGGACGGGGCATAAATCCCTGGAGTGATGGCTGTCGGCAGGTATTTCAGTCCTTCGATTACGGAGAGCTCATCTTCCGGCTGCACGGCAACCAGCTGTGTCGCCGCGTTCTGTTCCCGCAGGAACCGGCCTGCCCCCACGAAGGTCCCGGTTGTTCCCAACCCGGCGACGAAGTGCGTCACACGTCCCTGCGTCTGCTGCCAGATCTCCGGACCCGTGCCCTCATAATGGGCGCGCCAGTTGGCATCGTTGTTGTACTGATCGGCGTAGAAGTAGCGTTGCGGGTCCGCCGCGACGATCTCCCGCACCAGGCGGATTGCCCCGTCTGAACCCTCTAGTGGATCCGACTCAATCAGGGTGGCGCCGTACGCCTTTACCAAGGCTTTGCGCTCACGGCTTACATTCTTAGGCATCACGAGGTGGACAGGGAATCCTCGCACAGCGCCGACCAGCGCGTAAGCGATAGCGGTGTTGCCGCTGCTGCTGTCGATGAGAATTTGTCCAGCGCCCAACCTGCCATCGGCTTCGGCCTCATCTACGATCTTCAAAGCTGCGCGGGCCTTGACTGAACCCCCAGGATTCGCCCACTCTGCCTTCGCGTACAGCTGTACATGGTCCAAAACGCCGCAACTGTGGGCGAACTGGGTCAGGTCCAGCATCGGCGTATTGCCGATGTCGTCCAATACAGAGATCGCGCTATCTGCAACGCGACTCTCTGTCATTATGGGTGACAAGGTCTGGGCAATCATTGGCGGCTCGCAAATCAGTGGATAGTGTTCTGCACTATCCACTGACTTGAATTTATTCTATGCCTTAACCAGTTCAGGCTGACCGGCGCCATTGGCCGCGACCGTCTCCGCGAAGGCCTCGGCGACGTTGTCGGTTGCATGCTCGTCGAAACTGGGCATGCCGCAGAACTGTTCATAGTCGATCAACTCGGTGACGGTCGGATTGTCGCCGCAGACTGGGCAGTCTGAATCACGGTTCACTGTAAGTGTTCGGAAGGTCATGTCGAGCGTGTCGATCATGAGCAGCCGGCCAGATAGAGGTTCCCCAATGCCGACGATCAGTTTGATTGCTTCGATCGCCTGGATGGAGCCGACGATGCCGGGCAGGACGCCCAGCACACCGGCTTCGGCGCAGCTTGGCACCTCGCCTGGGGGAGGCGGGTCCGGGTAGAGGCAGCGATAGCATGGGCTGCCGGCATCTGCCTGTTCCGGCTGATATACGGTCACCTGGCCCTCGAACATGAAGATACTGGCATCCACGAGTGGGATGCCGAGCATCTGGCAGGCATCGTTTACCAGATAACGGGTCGGGAAGTTGTCCGAACCGTTTATAACGACGTCGTAGCCCTGCATGATCTCGAAAGCGTTGTGACTCGTGATGGGTTCACGATAGCCCACGACTGTGACATCGGGATTGATTTCGGCGATGCGGTCGCGGGCCGATTCAACTTTGGGGCGGCCGACGTCGCTTTCCCCGTGGAGCACCTGGCGCTGCAGGTTGGAAACGTCGACCACGTCAAAGTCAATGATGCCGAGCTGGCCCACACCGGCGGCTGCCAGATATATGGCGGCCGGGCTGCCCAGGCCGCCGGCGCCGATGAGAAGCACCTTGCTGTCAAGAAGCTTGATCTGACCCTCTTCCCCAATTTCATCCAGAATCGTGTGACGGCTGTAGCGTATGCCCTGCTCGTCGGACAGTACCGTGGGCACCTTGAAAGGCAAACCTGCGTTTTTCCAGCCGCCGAATCCACCGTTGAGTGAGTAGACGTCGGAATAGCCCATTTCCTGCACATTGCGTGCGGCCAGAAGTGAGCGCACGCCGCCAGCACAGTAGATCACGACCGGTTGCGAGCGGTCCGGCTGGTGTTGCTCGATCTGCAGTTCCAGATGACCGCGCGGCAGGAAAGAGGCGTCAGGGATGTGCCCCTGTACCCATTCATCGCGCTCACGGATATCGATGAGCGTCATTTCATCGCCGCTGTCGACCCGGTTCTTAACCTCGTTGACAGTGATCTCCTGGACTTCGCTCCTAGCCAACTGCAGCAGTTGATCTCGGTTGAGTTGCGCCATAGTTCACCTGCTCCCGCCGGCCATCGCCGGCACAATTGAAATCTTGTCGCCATCGTCGACGGACGTCGCCAGCCCGTCCAGGGTGCGAATCTCGTCGTCGTTGCGGAACACGTTTATGAACCGTTTAACGTTACCGTTTTCGTCCAGAAGCCTCTCACCGATGCCCGGGTAGTTGCCTTCCAGTTGACCTATCACTTCGCCAACCGTTGTTCCGGTCGCTTCCACCTTCGACTGCCCGGCGGTGAAGCGGCGCAGTGCGGTCGGCACGAACACAGTTGCCATTCTTCGGCTCTCCTTTTCTAGATCGTTTCAGTACAGCGTGATCGAGGCCCTGTGCGATCCCACAGAAAACGCCGGAGCCATCATAGCGATGAGTCCGGCGTTTGGATTCCAACTTGGCACGGTATCCTGATTCCAAGCGCTAGCCGAAATGTACCTAAGCCAACTGATATGGACTGGCGTCACTCGACAAGGGAAACGTCTGTCGAGTGCGGGCCAAAAGCCAAGCGAACGTCCTCATCGCTCCTGTTCCGGACAGCGGGAAACCACCAGCCTCATGCTGGCGGCGCCCGCTAAGGACACGAGCAGGTATTCAGGTAGGTTGCCTGTCTTTGAGCACGCATCAGGATAAGAATGCCCGAATATTGTTTTCCTTCGCGTCACTATAGTTCTTGTAGCGACAAAAGTCAAACTGTTGGAATGCGGGGGTGCATCCCAGATTTTGGGGTGGGAACAGTCTGGCGGGGAATCGGCGCCAGCGGTGGTTGGCGTTGTTTGCCGTC
>VXOE01000096.1 GCA_009840225.1 Caldilineaceae bacterium SB0662_bin_25
CCCCGCACAAGGGAGGGCCGACTAGGCCCGACCGCCCAAATGCGAGGAGAGAGTGGAGAGGATACTTGAACTGCATTTCGTGCTGCCTGTTGACTCAGAATCGAATGGCGTACAGATCGGCCTTGTAGAGGTCAAACCTGAGGCGGACGGTCTGGCCCCGGAGGTGGCTCAAGTCGGCGCTGCCGTTCCAGTTGAGAGGAGAGTCAATGTGATCTCCGACGAGTGGCTGGCAGTCTTCAAGCGTGTAGCCCTCGATGGTGCGGATGAAGCGTGTGTCGCTGCCGACGTCACCGGGGCTGGAGGAGAGGATCTGGCAGCGCAGGAAGCCCGAGTAGAGGGTATGCGCGTTGACGCGGATCGAGTCCGAGTTGAGGTCGAAGGGAACTGTCCAGAAGCCGCCGCGTCCGCGGCTGGAGAGTGAGACGAAGCCGTCCTCGCGTACGGAAGCGCGCACCAGCCCCGACTCGCCCAGGGCGCCCGTTTTCCGTTCGAGCGGTTCGTTGTGCATCCTCCGGTTGACGCCGACATAGGTGGACCACTCGCTGTTGCCCGTAGGAATCACCCCGGCGCAGGCATAGACAGTTTTGTATGGTCCACCGGCGGAGGGCACTGTCTCGATCCAGGGGGTTTGGCCCAGCGGCCTGTGCCAGAAAATGCCGTCGCGGCTGGTGGCCAGATGTACGTTCATGGTGTCGGGCGTGCGTTCGTACATGGAGAGCCGCATCAGGTGGGCGTCGGTTGCGCCGGGCCAGGGGGAATAGCCGCTGCAGTAGATGTCCAGGTCGGGCGCGTCGAGAGGATTGTTCTCCAGAACCGGTTCGGATTCGGGAAAGTGCCGGAAATCGTCGGATACGGTCCGGTTGACCCCGCGGCGGTTCGACTGTGCATCCATTTGGCGAGTGTAGAGTACATACTTGCCCAGTTCCGCATCATGGAGGGCGATGTTCTGGGTGTCAGCATGCTGGTACTCCATCAGAGGCCGGGGCAGGGGCGTCCAGTGGAGGCCGTCGGCGGAGACTGCGCCGAGAACTTTGCGCTCTGTCTCGGTCCAGTGACAGCTGACCATTTTGTAGCGTTCGGACTCGTCGGCCACAGGGTCGATGAATATACCGTGGCCATGTCGGTTGATGTCGATCAGGTTGTTGTCGGTCGATCCGTTCCACTCTTGTAGGCCAAGGTTGGGTTTACGCCAGGTGACGCCGTCGTGCGACTCGGCGTAGCCGATTCCGCCGCCGTTTTCGTACCAGCAGCGGAGCGTGCCTCCATCCTCCAGGAACGTTGAGTACGCTGAAATGTAGCCCTGCTCCCAAGGCCGGTCGGCGGCGATCACCAGCACAGGGTCTATTGCGGGCTCGTGGACTTTCAGCGTTATTCCATGTGGGACGCTCCAGCCCTCGGTGATTGCGCCGCCCCACTGTGTACCGTAGCCTGGTTCTACGCCCATCCAATCGACAAACACCCATTTTCCGCGGCCAAGCCCCCAGTTTCTCACAGTTTATCTCCTGTTTAGACCGAAATTGGTAATCGGAATGGTCAGTACCTCTTGATGGAGGAAATACGAATCTCGCCGATTTGGCCGAAAAAGTGGCCCTCGCCCAGGAAGTCGAAAGCGCCACCGTAGCGGGCGAATCCATTGAGGCGGGTCGAGACGCTGAACTGGGCGTCGTGTCTGCGGTTGTTTACCAGTGTGCGGCCGTCGGGGCTGCTCATTTGCCAGATGAGGAGGCCGTCCAGATATAGCTGGTGAAGGTCCTCGGCAGCTTCGTATTGCCAGGCAACATGGCGCCATTCGGTATCGTTGATACCGGCCTCGGCCCGGCTTACTACAAGCCCGTCCGGGCGGGTCCAGGGATGTAGATTCATCAGCTCCTGATCGGGTTCGGCGCCCAGGAAGTGGGCGCCGGGGGCCATGCTGCCATCGGGTGAATTGTGGGCGGAGAGATAGAGCTCCCAGACGCCGCGTTCGGTCTTGTCGTATGTTCCGCAGATGTGGCCGAAGGTGAAGGGCTGGTGGTGCTCGTCGGCAATTACGCCATATGCCTGCAGGGGCCCGCCCCTTCTGACCCATGCTTCGACGGTCCAGGCCTGTTTGCAGGTTCGGAGGTCGAGCTTGTCATTGTGCTGGGGTCCGACGAAGCCGTGCTCGCCGTGGCCGGTATCCTGGGGGAAGCGGCCATTGCGGCCGGGCCAGGAGACGCGCCTGTCGCCGCCTATGTTGGTCCAAGTCAGGGTGAGTTCTTCGTCACCTATAACATCGGGGATGAGGCGGCCGTTCGGCCCCTGCCAATCATAGAGGACGACTGTGTGTTCGTCGGGTCCGATGACGAGGAGTTCTGCGGGCAGCACTTTGAGGGCAAGCTCCGCCTGCTGGCTCTGGCCGATGGCGTCGACTGCATTGACGAGGAAGCGACAGATGCAGGGGCTGGAAGGCGTGCCAGTCAGTTCACCCGATTCCGGGTCGAGGTGGAGTCCGGCGGGCAGGTCGCCACCTGTAAGCGACCATTGGACCGGGGCGATCATGTGGCTAGTCTGGATCCTGGCGCGATATTCGTTTCCAGCGAAGGCCGGAGGCAGTGATTCCGTAGAGATTTGCCCGCGGCGAACGCTGAGGTGGAACTGGTGGCGGTCGGTACTGCCGCTTGTGTCGGAGGCACACAGACCGAGGGGCTGGTTCTCTAAGGCCAGAGTTGGCTTGCCGCTTACTGCCCCGGTTTTGCTGTCCAGAGTCAGCCCTGCGGGCAGCCGTTCTTCTGCTAACTCCCAATGGACGGGGCCACAGTCGGCGTCGGTCGAGAATTGAACTGAGTAAGGGGCTTTGAAGGTAGCCGGGGGCAGTTCGCGGCGAACGATTGACAGCTGGTCCGCTACCTGGTAGCGCATGATGCTGGAGATGCGGATCTCATCGATTTCGCCTTCGAAATTGCCGTACGCCAGGAGTTTTGGCGGGTCAAGGGAGTGGATGAAACCGCCAACGACGAAGGGGACGCCGACGTTTTCGGCATCGTTGACAACGCGTCCCTGCAGGTCGTTGGGGAGTGGGAGCTGGACGCGGCGGATGAGCTGGCCGTCCAGGAAGAAAAAGTGCGTCTGGTCAAGATAGCGAAACTGCCAAGCGACATGGTGCCAGTTGTTGTCTTTGATCCTGGGTGGGTCGGCGCTGGTCCAGCCGCCGGCTTTGGCGTTTTGGAGGAGGAGTGCGCTGGTGTCGTGATTGGGATCGCGACCGCGGGGGGAGCCCATGAAGCGTGCGGCGGGGTAAAGCCCATCCTGCAGTGTGCCGGGGCGCGTGAAGCTGTGAAGGGAGAAGTTCCAGCCGCCGCGCATACCGATGGGGAGGCCCAGCCCTTCGTCTTCGGTCCCACAGATGTTTACGTAGGTGTGCCCTTCTTCGAGGCCGCCGGTGCCGGTGTAGCGTACCCAGGCTTCGACCGTCCACTCGGAGGTACAGGGCCGGAGGTGGAGTTTGTCGTTGTTGGCGGGCCCGACAAGCAGGTTGGCGTCGTCGGTGCGGCGATCGAAGCGTGCGCAGGCGCCGAAGCCCGGATGCGAGGCCCACTGTGCTTGGCGATGGGCGCGGAGGGTGAGCCGGGGGTCTCCGCATGCGTCAGTGGTCTGGTTGCCCTCACCCTCGTCGAAATGGTACAGCACGACCGTCTGGTCATCCGGTTCAAACGGAGCTCGTGGAGGTGCACTCAAAGGAGATTCTCCTGGCGGTGAGGGAGGTGACTCCGGCCTGAAAACGGCGAAACAAGGAACGATTTCAACGGATAGGGACGCCGTGTCACGCTCCGATACGTCAATCGAGGCTCGTGTGGGGATCGAGGGCGTCGCGCAGGGCATCGCCTATGAAGTTGACCGACAGGGTGGTGACAGCGATCGCGATCGCGGAGGGCAGCCATAGCCACGGCATCGTCTGCAGGATGGGCAGCGACATGGCGTCCTGCAACATGCTTCCCCAGCTTGACATCGGCTCCTGGACGCCCAGGCCCAGGAAGCTCAAAGCGGACTCGGTTATGATCGCCCCTGCCAGGCCCATCGTCGCCGCCACCACCACCGGGGCGACGGCGTTGGGGAGAATATGGCGGAAGACGATGCGTCTGTTGCTTACGCCTACACAGTGCGCAGCGAGCACAAAATCCCGCTCCCGCAGAGAAAGAAACTGAGCGCGAACGTAGCGCATGATTCCGGTCCAGCCAAAGAGTCCGATAATCACCATGACATTGAAGATGTTGGGAGGCAAGATCACGGCGACGGTGACGATGAGCATGAATGAGGGGAAGCACATCATGACATCGGTAAAGCGACTCAGGACCATGTCAACGCGGCCGCCGAAGTAGCCTGCAAGTCCGCCCAGGATGACGCCGATGGTCGTGTAGATACTGACGGCAACCAGGCCGACCGCAAGCGAGACCCTGGCGCCGTATACGAGGCGCGTCCAGACATCGCGTCCCAGTGGGTCTGTGCCGAGGATGTGGTCGGAAGAGGGGGCTTGCCGCATGACGGTCAAGTCGATGCCGTTGGGATGGTAAAAGGTTACAAAGGGGGCGAGAATCGCGAGCAGCGCAAAGAGCGAGAGCGCAGAAAGTCCGACGACGGCCAGCGTGTGGCGACGGAAACGGCGCAGAAAACGATTCTCCGGCTTGGGCAGGGCCTGCCACGAGCCTGACGAAAGTTGCGCGGCGGTCAGTTGCCGCGCTTCACGTTCGCTGTCCGCAGGGGTGGCAGTCGTACCTGCCATGGCGCCTACCTCACTCGTAGCGGATCCTAGGATCGGCCCAGGCGTAGGTGATGTCGGCCAGAAGATTGGCGAAAAGCACCAACGAAGAGCCGATCAGGTTCATCGCCATGATCATCGGCTGGTTGCGCATGAAGATCGACTCCATGCCCAGCTTGCCCATGCCCGGCCATACGAAAATTGTCTCGATTATGAATGAGCCGCCGATAATGCCCGGAAGGGAGAGACCGATGTGGGTGATGACCGGCAGCAGGGAGTTGCGAAAGGCGTGGCCCAGATAGACGGACCGTTCATGCAGGCCCTTGGCACGGGCTGTGCGGACGTAGTCGGCGCCGAGAGCCTCCAACAGGCTGGCGCGCGCGTAGCGCATATGGCCGGCCAGCCCCTCGAAGCCGAGAATAAGCGCCGGCAGCGCCAGATAGTGGAGACGGACGAGAAAATTGTCGGGACCGTCGAGCGGCGCCCTGCCCCCGGTTGGGAAGAGGGGTAACTTGAGGGAGAACAGGTAGAGGGCAATGATGGCAAAAACAAAACCGGGCGTGGATATCCAGACGAAGGCCTGCAAAGTGAGAAGATGATCGAGCACCGAATACTGCTTGATGGCTGAGATGATGCCCAGGGAGGTACCGACGACGAGGGAAAAGAGAATTGTAACGACCGAGAGTTGCAACGTTGCAGGCAACACCTGGGCCATCTCCCGCAGAGCCGGTTGCCCGGTGACAAAGGAATAGCCGAGATTGCCGTGTAGCAGCAGTTCACGCAGCCAGATCGCATAGCGTACGATGACCGGTCTGTCCAGCCCGTATGACTCGCGCAGTCGCTGGAGCTGCGCCTCATCTAAGCCCATCTCCAGTCTGAGACCGGGGGGAACGAGCGCATCGACGTAGTCGCCGGGCATGATTTCGCTAATAATGAAGGTGAGAGTGATGATGCCCCACAGTACCGGGACGGCGATCAGGAGGCGGCGAATGATGTATCGGGTCATGGCTGGATTTCAGGAGGACCTAAGGCGAGCGCCAAGGTGCATCCCACTCTGCTTGAAGGTGACAAGCAGAGTGGGACGACGGTGCAAGAGATCTACTCTTCCATCTTGTACCAGAGATGGGCGTTGAGCTTCGACCACTGGTAGTCGTGCATGCCACCCAGCGCGTATTCATCCATGCCGCCGACATTCTCGCTGATCGCATAACCCATGTGGTAGCGGTGGAGCGGGATGTTTCCGATTACGTTTTCGGCGATTATCTGCTGGATCTCGTTGTAGAGGGCCTTGCGGGCCTCGGTATCGCCGGTCTCTTTGGCCTGTATGAACAGCGCATCAACTTGATCGCATATGGCGTCAAGTGAGCCGTCCGTCGGCCAGATCAGGTCTCTGTGGAGGGGAGCATTATCACAGCGGTAGGTCCGGTAGTAGCCGTGCAGGTCTACGGGATTGCCCCAGCCACCATGGGAGAAGGAGTGCGTGTTTTGCTCCAATCTGTCGTTCCAGGCCTCGTTGGGCACGTGGATCACTTTGACGTTGATGCCGACCTCGCCGAGGTACTTCTGCATCAGCAGCATGAAGTTCTTGGCCTCTGTGCCCGTATGGTAATAGATCAGCTCGTGCTCTTGTTCGGGGTCCCAGGCGCCGTCTGCGGCAGCTTCGGCCAGCAGGGCCATCGCCTTCTCTGGATCATATGTATATTTAGGCACCTCGTCATTGGTCCAGCCGTCGACGAAGGAGAAGGTGTGCCACGGCTCTCGCAGGCCGTAGTAAACGGCATCGCCGATCTCCTGGCGGTTGATAGCGTGGCTTACTGCCATACGCACGCGCTTGTCCCAGAAGGCGGGCTGGCTGAGGTTGCCCTTAAAGACGCTGATATAGTTCAGACGCTGGGTCTGGACATCGATGCCAGGCAGATCCTGCGCCTGCTGATAGAAGTTGCCTTCGACCTTCATGACATCAAGTTCACCCTTTTGGAGAGCGATGAACTGCGTGTCGGGCGGGCCCATGTTCTGGAACAGAACGCCGTCGAGGCAGGGCGCGCCTTCCCAGTAGTCATCGTTGCGCGCCAGGCGGAAGTACTCGTCCTTTTTGCCGTCCACAAACTTGAACGGGCCAGTGCCGATCTGTGTCTCGGTTGTGAACCAGAGGGGATTGCCAGAGTCCTTGAGATCGGGCACGCGCCACTGGCTGTAGACGTGCTCGGGCAGGATGTTGATGCTGCCGATGAAGCGGGCAAAGTAGCTTACGTCCGGCTCTGCGAGGGTGAGGCGAATGGTGTGATCGTCGATTACTTCGATTCCCTCGATCGAATCGGTCTCGCCATCCAGGTAGTCGAGGGAACCCTTGAGGGCGATCCAGTTGCCGGGCTGGGCGGGGTTCACCCAGGGGCTGTCAATGTCGTTGTGCCACGTCCAGGTGAAGGCCACGTCATCGGCGGTGAAGTCCTCACCGTCATGCCACTTGACGCCCTGACGCAGGTGGAAGGTGAACTCGGTGGCGTCGTCGCTGATTTCCCAGCTTTCGGCCAGGTCGGGATGGGGTACGTTATCGGTGCCGGTGCGGACCAGCTTGCCAAAGACGAGCTTCTGCTGCTCGTATCCCCAACCCCAGATTGGTACGACCGAGGATCTTGTACTGAAGTCAAGGACGAGAGTACCGCCACGGGCGGGGCAGATGTCGTCGCCGGTGGTGGCCTCTGCCGGCGCTTCAGCCATCGTATCGGCTGGTTGGTCGGCGGCCGGGGCAGCCGGCGCCGGGGCACAGGCGACTACAATGAGGGCCAGGACGAGAAGAAGTGCGATGTTCCTAAGGGAAGACATTCTCTACCTCCTTTTCTTTGAACCTCTGATAATCGTTGCTGAAACGTGTTTAGCTGCAATGCGTGCACTGTGGCGCAGTTTACACGATATGGTATATCACTTACGATGTTGACTTGTCAAGCAAGCTGAATCAGCCTGGTGTGGGCGGGTACCGGGCGATTGACGGCTATGAGCTAGAGAAGAGTCGTGGGGACTACGGACTTGTGAACGCAGGGAACGGCCCGCTCTTCTCAGACCGGCACAGAACGTGTCGGATTTGAAGAGGGTCAAGAAAGAGTATTGTGTTGGCGCCAGTTTCGTAACTGCTGACGTTAGCTAAGTTTTCTGTTTTCCTGAGGCTTTGCTTCCTCAGTCGAAAGTGCGGCCGGTATGGAGGCGCCCGGCGATGGCGGCAGCTTCGTCGCCGGCGGGGAAGGTGATGCCTTCGTCGATCCTGGCGGCGACATTGCTGGCGTCGACGCCGTCGAGGAAGCCGATGTTGGCCGCTTTGCAGGCGGCGAAGACGCGGTCGCGGGCTGCTTTGAGGTCGCCTTCTTCGGTGTTTTCGGGCGTGCGGACGGTGTCGTAGCCGAAGGTCATGCGCATGTCGGAGGGGCCCCACTCGGCGAAGGCGATGCCCGGGACTGCGGTGCTGGCTTCGGCGTTGGCGAGGGCGCGGATGTTTTCGATCTTGATGCCGAGGACCAGTTCGCCGTTGGGGTTTAGCGGCCAGACGTCGGCCTTGCGCAGGTATTCCTGGGTGGAGACGCCCCAGACGTGGGCGGCGTTGTCCTGGCCGCCGGAGCCGCGGCGGCCCATGTCGAGGCCTGCGCCGACGCCGTGCGTGTGGAAGGGGAAGCGCACCCACTCGACGAATTCTTTGACAGCGCCGGGTGTTTCGACGTGGCAGAGCAGGATGCCATGAATGCCGGTGGCGAGGACCTGCTTGATCATCCAGGCGTTGTTGCGGACGACGTATTCGTCGACGCCGTCGAAGGGGAGGGTGACGAGGACAGGGGGTGTGCGGTGGCCGGTCCGGGTTGGGCCGCCATCGACGAGACCGCGCATGAATGCGTTGAGACCGGCGACGTCGAAGGGCTGGTGCTCGATGCCGATGACGAGCCAGTCGGCGTGTGTTTGCGCCGACTTGACGCCGCCTTCGTAGGTGAGGGTGCGGCCGCCGTCCCAGTAGACGGGCTGGCCGGCTTCGCGAAGTTCGATAATCTGGTTGATTCGTTTCATTGTGGGTTTTCCGTTGTGTTGGGCGGTGCGGGATTTCGTCTCAGTGAGTCTTGGCTTGGCTACACGAAATTCAGTTCCTGGGATTTGAAGATCGCCAGATTCAGACCCAGTCGCGCAGCGGGTGTTCGCGATCCGTCAGCGGTAACGGTGTGCGGCCGTGGCGGTGGGCAGTGTAGACGCCAAGGATCATCTCCAGTGCCCAGCGGGCGTCGCGTCCGCTGGAGATCGGCTCGCGTCCTTCTTCGAAAGCTGAGATGAGGTCGCGGACCATGTATGCGTTGAGGGTATCGAATCCGGGGTTAGTTGGTTTGAGCACGACTTTCCAGGCGGGTTCGGCCATGGCCGGGTTCCAGTTGGGATGGGGGCAGTGGAGGAGGTAGCCGTCGCGTTGCATGAGGATACCCTCAGTCCCGTGGATTTCAAGACCGCCGGGGCGGGGGCCTGGGCGGACCTGGCGGCGGTGGGAGTGGAAGGTGGCCATGATGCCGTTGTCGAAGGCGTAGGTGGCTTCGAGGTGGTTGCCGAGGATGGGGCCGATCTCTTCGTCGCCAAGGCGGGCGTCGTCGGGTCCGGCGTCCCTGCCGTCCTGGAGGACGTAGGCCTGTACCCAGCGGGGATGGCCGAAGAGGAAGCAGAGCATGTCAAGGGAGTGGGTGCCGAGAACCATCAGGTCCTGGCCGCCGCCGCGGTGGTCCTGTTTGCCGCCGCTGATGACCTCTTTGACTTCTCCTACAGCGCCGCCGGCGAGCAGTTCCCTGGTTTTGTGGGCAGTCTGGCCGACGCGACCCTGGTGCGAGACGGCTATCTTCGTGCCGGCGCGGTCGCAGGCTGCGATCATGGCGTCGGCTTGCGCCAATGTTGGCGCGAAGGGTTTTTCGCAGAAGATGCCGCGCACGCCGGACTCGGCAGCGGCGATGACCATGTCGTGTTTCTGATCCAGCCAGCGGGGGGCGACGCTGACGATGTCGAGCTGCTCCTGCTCAAGCATCGTGCGGTAGTCCTGATAGCAGTTGGCGGGGTCCACGCTGAGGCGCTCGGCGGCGGCGGCCAGACCTTCGGGGTCGGCGTCGGCGACGGCGATCAGGTCGATTTCTTCCATGCCCAGGTAGACGGTGTCGAGGCTGTGGCCGTAGTTGCCGCGGCCTGTGTGGCCGATGACACCGGCTCGGTATGTTGTCATGTCAACTCCTCTTCGCTGACGATATAGGCCTTGATCTTCGGTTGTGCGCTCGAGGTCCAGTTGGCGTCTCTGAAGTCATCGTTTGTGTAATCTGCGATTACGATCGTGCCATCTTCGAGCTGGTCCCAGTTGCTGTAGCCGGAGTCGGCGGTGGCGTCGAGGCGGATTAAGCGGTCGCGTCTGAACTGATCGGGGTAGGTGCCCGAGTCGGCGCGCCAGGCCCAGTTGATGTTGTGGCCTTGCGGGTTGTCGACCGAGGCGCTGACGGACCGCCAGTGGGAGATGCCGCGCAGGTTGCTGCCGAAGCGGACGAGACGGGCGCCAAGTAGGCCAGAAGGCTCTTTCAGGCAGAGGCGTCCATCGACGTAGACAGCGATCTCGTCTACCGAGCGCACGATTTTGTAGCGATGCCATTGTGTCGCATCCAAGGGAATGCGGTGGGTAGGGAGCGCGGGTGCATCGTTGCCGATCGCGGGCGAGCCAGTTGTGCTGTGAAGGGTAGCTTCTTCCTGGCTGCTCTCGGTCAGGCAGAGTTCATGGGGTGTGATGCGAACGCGGCAGCTGGCGAAGAGATCGCAGCCTTCGCTGGTCTGATCGGCAAGACGGAGCTCTGCCTCCAGTTCCACGCGGGCGCGGCTGGTGAGTGCTGGGTAGAGTGAGAAGAATACCTGGTTCTCTGGCTCGCGGTCTGTCGTCAAGGTGAGGCAGCCCTTTTCAAGCCGGCAGCGGGACTCTTCCCAAATGAAGGATGCAGGTTCGAATGCCAGTTTCTCGGCGGGGTCCCAGAGGAAGGCGTAGCTGGCGAAGGCGCCCCAGCGGTTGCGGTAGGTGACGAGCAGCTTGCCGGAGTGCAGTTTGTGCACGGCTGTGCGCTGACCGTAGAAGGGGGCGAGTTGGGGCTCGTTCCAGGTGCGGCCGTAGTCGTAGCTGTGGATGAGGCGGCTGGGCTGGCCGAAGGCGCCGTTGGCGAAGCCGATGCGGGTGATGGCAAGCAGGTGGCCGGGATCGAGTTCGACGATGCCTACTTCCGAGTCGCTATGGTAGGGGTCGTCGGAGATGGTTGCGGTCCGGTTCCAGGTCTTGCCGCGATCGTCGGAGAAGACGGCGGTGTTGAGGTGGTAACGATTGTAACCGGGAGGAGGCGGGATTTCGAAAACGTCGGTGTCGACGGGCTCGGTGCGTGTGTAGACGAGGGTTCCGTCGGTAAGGTCGACGATGTAGCCGGGTTCGCCGCCGACGTCGTCGCACTGGACGGGCTGGCTCCAGGTGCGGCCGTCGTCTTCGCTCCAGAAGAGGTGGTTGGACATGCCTCTTGGGGGCTGCTGCCAGAAGGCCAGGCGCGGCCAGTCGTCGCCTGAGGTGCGGTGGCCGAGGTCGCAGATGATTACGAGGCGACCGTCGCGCAGACGGCTGAGCTGGGGGGCGACCCAGACGCTGTTGTGTTCCCAGACGTTGCGGTGGGAGATGGAACGGTGACCGCGCCAGGTGCGGCCGCCGTCAGAGGAGTAGGCGACCATGATGTGGGTACTGACTGCGGAGTGCGAGTCGGAGAGGCGGTAGACGGCGACCAGACCTGTGGGCGCGGCGGCGACGTTGGCGACGGAATGGTACCAGCCGCGGGGGTTGGGGCAGACCAGGTCGGCCGGGTAGCTATTCTGGTCGGCGATGACGAACTTCTTGTCGTCCGGGACCGCTCGCATCGACCTCAGTGTCCCGGTGGCAGCGGCAGGTCGACGCGCACGTTGCCGCGTGCGTGGGATTGGAGAAAGCCGACCAGTATTTCGACGGTCTTCTTGGCCTCTCTGGCCGGGCTGAGCAGGTCGCTGCCGTTTTCGATGGCGTCGATGAGGTCGGCGACGCAGGCTGGAATCCTGGTATAGAGATGGGCTTCGAAGGGAAGGAATTCGGAGTTGTTTCTGTCGCGGCGGATGACGCGACTGTTGTGGACGTCGAGCATGGCGGTTTCGCCGTAGACCTGGAAGGTAAAGCTGGCCGCAAACTGCGACTTGTTGGCATTGACGAAGGCGCGCACGCCGTTGCGGAAATGGACGTAGCCGGAGACGGCGGGGTCGGTCGCGGGATCTTTGCCGCCGTCGCCGAGATATCTGTCATAGTGGTCGTAGCCAGGTTCCAGTTCGGCGAAGACCCATTCGGGCTCCGAATCGGCAAAGAAGCAGACGCCATCGACAAGGTGTGTGCCATTGCGGAACATCATTGCGCGCGGGCCGCCGAGCGTGGCGACAATGCGCTGCACTTCGCCTATTGAGCCGCTGCGGATCGCTTCCCTGGCGACATCGTAGTGAGGGCCCCAGCGATTGGTGTGGTCCACGGCGATGAGAACGTCGTTGGCCTCGCAGGCTTCGATCATGCGCGTGCAATCGTCCACTGAGGTGGCGAACGGCTTTTCGCAGATGATTCCCTTGACGCCGGCGTTTGCGGCTTCGATGACGATGTCGGTGTGGCGGTGGTCTGAGGTGACGACGCTGACGATATCAAGGTTTTCGCGTTCGATCATGGCGCGGTAGTCGGTGTAAGTTTCCAACTCACCGAACTCCTGACCCCAAGTGTCGGCCACCTTTTCGAACAGCTCCGTTTTGAGGTCGCAGACAGCGACAACGTCGGTCTGGGGGTTGAGGTGGTAGGCACCGAGGTGGGAAGAGGGGCTGGGGGTCTTCAGAATATTGTTCGGTTCGGGAGCCGGACGGTTGGCCGCGATTCCTGACAGACCGACCACGCCAACTCTATATCGCTGCGACATCTGCCTTTTCCTCCTATTCCTTTTCGGTCAAAGATACGTTCAGTTTTTCGGCCCAGGCTTGGATCCTGGCGAAAGTGTCCGCCGGCACTTCGATGCCTTCGGCGAGACGTTGCTGCCGTGAACGGTGCTCGAAGTCGCCTGGGACCAGCACTTCGTCGAAACCCGGCGCGGGCGGTATCGACTTCATGGCGTCGAGGACGGCGCGGACATTGCGTTGATAGCCTTCAAGAGGCGTGAATGCGGCTACGTCGTAGACCTGCATGAAGAGGCCGGCCATGGAAGTCAGCTCTGCATTGAATTCGCCAGCAAGCCCGCCCATGAGGCTAAAGAACAATGAGAGCGCGTAGCCTTTGTGGCCACCGAACGGCAGGAGGTAGCCGCCTTTTCGGAAGTCGTCCGGACTCGTTGTTGGGTTTCCTTTGCTGTCGATAATGGCGCCTTCGGGAACATCCAGTCCTTTACTTTCGGCTACCAGGATCTTTCCGCCAGCGACGACACTTGTAGCGAAGTCAATCACGAAGGGGGCGTCATCGCCAGTGGGAATCCCGACGGCGATGGGATTGGTTCCGAGGGCGCCGCGGGCGCCGCCGAAGGGGACTACCTGCGAACCTGCTGCGGAGGCGCCACCCAGGGTAATCAGCGTGATGCAGCCGGCCCTGGCGGCCTGTTCGGCGTATTCTCCTACGCGGCCAATGTGGGTTGTATTCTGGAAGGTGACGCAGCAGACGGCGGAGTTTCTGGCTCGTTCGATGGCCCAGTTCATTGCCTGGCGGCTCATCGTGTGGCCGAAACCCTTTTTGCCGTCGACGTGCATGGTGTTGGCGCTCTCGCGGACGATTTCCGGGTAGGCCTTGTTGTCGATGCCACCGTCTTCGATGCGGTCGAGGTACATGGGTACGAACTGGACGCCGTGTGAGTCGTGGCCGGCGAGGTTGGCGTTGACGAGGATCTCGGCGACAGTGGACGCAATGTCGTCCGGAGCTCCCGAAGCCGCGAAGAGATCGCGGCTGATCCGTTGCAGGTAGTCAGCTGAGTGGCGAGTGGACTGTGTCATCAGGCTCCTCTAGTCTTGAAGCGGAAATACTGCGGTCTACAAGTGAAACGCGGTCGAACTTTTCGGTGAAGTGATGGCTATGCTTGGGTGGCCTGGGCATGGTCGCCATCACGAGCCAAAGGCATTTTGACTATCTGCCCTTCGGCTGCGGACTTATACCCCGCCAGCAGGATTTCGGTCAGGTAGGCGGCCTGGCGTGCGTTCATCCCGCTCTCGCGTTCTTCGACAATGCAGTCGATGAAGTAGCTGGCGTCGGTGCGGCCTTCCAGGGCATTGGAAAGCGGGGCCAAGGTACGCTTGGGTTGGCCTCTGACTTCCTCTTGGGTTGTGCGCCAGAAGCCCATTGGATCGCGGGGATGGATCTCCGGAGGGGTCCAGGGTGGATCGGCATTATGGATTTCCAGACTCGGTCGATTGGCACTCAAGAAGAGCGATCCTTTGGTGCCGATGAGGTGGATCTGGTTAGAGCCGCCAGCGGGGTGGCTGGACCAGCCAATGCGGCCGCCGGTAATGGTGGCGGTTGCGCCGCCCTCCAATGTCAGAGAGAGGAAACCGAAATCTTCCATGTTGCGGCGCTGGTGGGCCTCGAAGAAGTAGTTGGCGGTGCTGCCAAAGACGGTTTCGACGGCGCGACCTGAGATCATGCAGACGAAGCCCAGTGCGTAGACGCCAATGGCATAGAGCTCCGCTTTGGCGTCGACGAAGTTGGAGATCACCGGGGGGTAGATCGCCTGTCGCGGCGCACCTAGCGTAGCCGTTCCATTTGGTCCCTTTGCGAACAGATTGTCGACGTGGATGGCGGTCAACTCGCCCAGTTCGTCTGACTCGACGACCTGGAGGGCCTGAGCCACCCAGGGCTGGTGATTGGAGCTGAACATCTGGCTGCGTACGCCGGTGCGCTCAACAGCGGCGACGACGGCGTCGGCGTGCGACAGGTAGGGCGTCATGGGCTTGTCGACGTAGATGTGCTTGCCGGCGTCTGCGCAGCGGGCGGCGATGCGGCCGCGGCGCTCGGGGTCGGCGCAGATGGAGACGACGTGCACGTCGTCGCGGGCCAGTGCTTCGTCGAGGTCGGGCAAGTAGGGGATGTCGAGGTCATCGGCGAACTGTTTGTTCAGCTGGGCGCGCTCGGGGGGAACGTCCTTTTCGTCAGTGAGGCCGACAAGTGTGCAGCGGGGGTCGGCGCGCAGGTTGAGGGCGTAGTTTTCCTGATGGGTAAGTCTGCCGGAGATCAGGAGGACGCCGAACTGGTGGCTGCTCATGGTTGGTCTCCTTCGGGGGACAACAGTACCGGCTGGTGGGAGAAGAGTGATTTATCGATTGCGGCCACCATTTGCGAAGTTGACAGGAGAGCAGATTGTTGCGGTCTTTCGTCCGCGCCACCGGCCAGAGTCTCCGCGCGCGCTGTTACATCGGGATCTGCCCGATAGATTGCACCGCGTGCGCCAAGGATGATCAGGTTCATGGAGGGTCGACTGTGGGCCAGGGAAATGGCCAGAAGGGCCGACTGACCGTTTTCGTATTCCAACGAGAGCGACAGATGCCCTGCCTCAGCCGAGCCGGTGGCGTAGAGCCGGCGCGGCCGGGCCGACAGCCAGGTCTCGGCACAGGTACTCATTTCGGCCAGCAGTGGTTTGAGGTCGGGCGTACTCTGGGCTGCGGCTGCAGTCCAGCGGACGAAGAGAGGCGTACCGACAGTGCCGCCGGCGAGCGTTTCGCTGACGGTCTGGCTCAACACAGTCCAATCGTACATAGGATGCTCCTGAGTTCTTGATGCAACGCGCGATGGAGGACTGTGGATGACTGGGCTGAAAGACCTGTAAACGGGAGGGTTATGATTCGGCCTGGCGCGGGTTGAGGGCGTCGTTGAGGCCGTCGCCCAGGAAATTGATGCCGACTGAGACGATGGCGATGGTCAGGCCGGGAACGGCGACAAGCCAAGGGCGGTAGCGCCAACTCAGCGCGTTGTCCTGAATCATGGCGCCCCAACTGGCCTGGGGGGGCTGAACGCCCACACCGAGAAAACTCAGGCCGGACTCGGCGACGATGGCGGCGCCAAAACCGAATGTAACGAGCACAATCAAAGGGCCTAGCGCGTTCGGTATCAGATGTTTTAGAAGGATCTTTCTCTGGCTGACACCAATGGCGCGTGCAGCCTCGACAAACTCCTTTTCGCGCAACGAAAGAATCTGCCCCCTGATCATGCGGGCGTAGGCTGGCCACTGTATCAGCGAGAGAGCTCCAAAAACGACGATCAGGTCGACGTAGGTAGGGGTTGAGAAGAATTCCAGGCCGGTCGCCTCGTACATCGAATCTACCCAGTCGGCGACCGGTTTGCGAAAGGTCGCAGCCATAAGCGAAGCGAAGAGGAGTTGGGGAATCGACATGGTTACGTCGATGGCGCGGCCGATCAGCCAGTCCGCCCACCTTCCTGAATAGGCGGCCACAGCGCCAAGCAACATACCGAGAACGAGGCTAAACACCGTAGAAATGATGGCGACCAGGCCAGCGGTGCGCGCGCCCCACATGATCCGGCTCAGCATGTCGCGCCCCAGGTCGTCGGTCCCCAAGAGATAATCCCTACTTGGGCCTTCGGCGATCCGGTCTAAGTTTTGGAGCATGTAGGGATAGGGAGCCAGATACGGTCCAAAGAACGCAGTTACAACGAGAAGTAAAAAGACGAAGAAACCCGCCATAGACAGCCTGTTTCGGACCATACGCCGAAAGGCGTCGCTCCACAGTCCGCGGGTCTTCATCTCCTGCGCTTCCAGTTCAAGCGCCAGGTCCGCGGTATTGGCGGATTCCGACTGAGCCATCCCGAATTCCTCTGTAGCTATTCCCTTCAGCCCTATAGAGCCGTTGCCATGGGCTCTCATTCCTCTCCTGGAAGAGCCCGGCCTTGGGGGCGTTCAGCTTTAGTCGTAGGCGACGCGGGGATCCAGGATAGGATAGACCAGGTCGACTATGAGATTCAGTGCCATCGTCATGCCGGCAGTGAAAAGCACCACACCGTTGATCATGTTAAAGTCGCGGCCCGCCAGCCCCTGTTGGAATAGACGGCCCAGACCGGGCAGGTTGAAGGCCAGCTCAAGGAAGACCGCCCCCCACATGAAGTCGTCAACCAGGAGTCCCAGAGAAGTCACTACAGGAATAAGTGCGTTGCGGGCCACGTGGCGCGCCATGACAATGACTTCGTTCAATCCCTTGGCGCGGGCGGTGCGGACATAATCATTCTGCATTACTTCCAAGATGCCGCCGCGAGTTTGGCGAATTACGCCTGCCAAGGAACGCGTAGAGATGATGGCAGCAGCTACAAAATAGGATGGATGCCAAACGCCCTTCCATCCACGGGGAACGTTCATGATGTCCATCCAAAGGACAGTGATGATCAGAATGACCGGTACAAGGACATAGGGAGGGATGGACCAGAAGAAAAGGCTACCGCTGACGATGGTATAGTCGAGCACGGTATTGTGAAAGCGGGCCGCGAGCATACCCAGGGGTATGCCTATGAACGTCATGATCGCCAAGACGCCCAGGGCCAGCTGACCGGAGACGGGCAAGGCGCGTTTGATGCGCGGCCAGATTGGTGCGGCGTCCAAGAACGAATAGCCGAACTTGCCCTGGAGCAGGTTGCCCATGTAGGTGCCGAACTGCACGTGGAAGGGTCTGTCAAGGCCGTATTGACTGCGCAGGTCGGCCACTTCCTCTTCATTCAGATAGACACCCTGCGCTGCCCATTGTGTACGCAGAATCGTGACAGGATCGATCGGCCCGAGATAGCCCAGCAGGAATACGATCATCAGGGTCGCAAAGAGCGTTGGGATGATGATCAGCACGCGCATCGACAGGTAGCGGGTCACGTCTCAATCCCCGGTGGCGTTAATGGTTCGAGGCGAAAAGGAAGCGGGAGGCGGTCAGCGGCCAGCGCCCAGGGGGCGGCAGGCCACTGACCACTCTTAGTCACTGATTACCGCTCTTTGAGGTAGGTTTCGGTCATCGTGTGCCAGAAGCTGATGCGGCTCTGGCCGTAGCCGCCGACCCAAGGCTGAATCTGGAACCAGCCGCGGATGTAGCCGGTGGGAATTACGAGTGCAGCGTCGGTGAACTTCTTGAGCATGGCCTGCGAACGTTCACAGTACTCGGGGCTGCTGGGATCCATTGAGAGAAGTGCATCGATCTCTTCGTCCCAGCCTTCTTCGGTGTAGTTCGTCCAGGACTGATAGGCGCCGCCGCGCGTGTGGGCGATTCCTTCCAGCAGATAGCCGGGACGCGGGAGGAAGGAGCCACCGCTGGTTACGCGGAGGGCAACCAGTCCCTCACCGTCGACAAATTCGGCCTCGGCGTTTTTGATTTCGACATCCTCGATTCCGAGGTTAACGCGCCACATTTCCTGGATGATCTGGGCGGCTCGGATGCGGGGGGGGTCGCTCCCACCGGTCAAGATGCGAATCTTGGGCACTGTTTCACCGGTGGGCCCGTACTTTGACTCGGCCAGGAATTCCGCGGCCCTTTCGGGGTTGAAGGGATAGGGCTGGAAGTCGGCGTCAAAGCACTGATAGGAGGGAGCCATGGGGCTGCCAGCGTTGCTGGGCGCCTGTTCGCCTTCCCAGGCGATTTCGGCGACTCTATCCCACTCGATGGCAGACATCAGGGCGCGGCGCAAGTTGACGTCGTCGGCCGGCTCCTGGTCGGTGACGAAGTACATAGCCCAGAAGGCGGAGATGGGAATTTCACGGAAGGCTTCAGGTTGACTCTGGCGCAACAGGACAGACGAAGGACCGGCGAGTTGCAGAGCCAGGTCAATCTCGTCGTTTTCGAACATGAGGAGGATCGTCTGGAAGTCACGGATGGTGGTGGCTTCGATGCCGTCCAACAAGGTCGGTTCGCCCCACCAGTTGGGGTTGCGTTCGAAGCGGTAGATTGCGTCCGGTTCCGGTGACAGGTGCACCGGCCTGAAGGGGCCGCTGACGATCAGATCGGCGGCGTTCTCACCCTGGAAGAAGCGTTCGGCCATGGCGCCGCGCCATTCGGTCGCATCGTTAAATTCGTCGGCTCTTTCCAGGAGATCGGCGTACTGGCTGAAGCGGGCCGGGGCAGCTTCACGGAAGCCCCACAGCTGCGGCAGCGAGCCTTCTGGTCGCCAAAGCTCAACCTTAAGCGTTTTGTCGTCGAGGGCGGTCAGGCCGGCAATCGTCTCGGTCTCGCCGTCGGCGAACTCGTCAATGCCCCTGACTGCGCCCATGACGAAGTTGCGCGGCCAGGAGTTGCGGTCGGAGTGGAAGATGTAATTCCACCAGTCGATCGCGTCCTGGGCGGTGATTGATTTGCCGTCGGACCATACCGCCTCTTCCTGGATGTGGAAGATGTACTCGGTCAGGTCTTCGTTCACTTCCCAGTCGGTGGTGAATAGGCCGGGCATTACGTTGCCGTCGATGTCGACCAGGAAGGGAGGCATGAACATGTGACCGAAGTTACAAGGGCTGCCATAGTCGATCCCGGGGAAGGGACCGGAACCGCAGCCACCTTCATGCACGACGTTGAGGATCTGGTCTTCGGCGGCATCGTCGGGCAGCATGACTTCCGGCATCATGTCGCCGCTATCCGCCATCTCGCCTCCGTCTCCGGCCGGTGCTGCCGGCGCGACGCAGGCGGTGAGCGAGATGCCAAGGACCAGGACAAGGCCCACTAGAATCTGCCATCGAAATCTCGACATGCTTTTCACTCCTTACTAGGTGGTTGCGCCCTTGAGAGGCACGCAGTGAAATCCTGCCTGGATCTGATGAAGTGGCGGCGTCAAGTTGATGCCACCGCAACAAGAGCAGTTTCCTCGTTTCCCGTCAACCACCTCCTTTCAGTTGAAGTCTTTAGTCTGCTCAACGATAGGTGGGGAATGTGAGACACACTAAGGTCCTCGGTGAGGACTCCGTCATCACCTCCTCGCCAGTTGCTGTGCTGACGGGCTGAGTCGCTTATCGGAGGCTATCAAGAGTGGTGCACCTCGTTGATCTAACGGCAAAGGCCTCATATTGGATTTGCCCACGGCATGTTCGCTGAACACAATCGATGGGCAAAGTGGGCAGCAGATTTCATCTGCCAAGCGAATGTTTGTCTGGAAGAAGAGTGCAGAAGGGCTAACGAATTCGCCTCCGAAGGCCGAATGGAGAGTAGACGCAGCAGGTCACGGTGGTTTCCCATCGTCAGCCGGTAGCCATGTTAATTGAATTTTTCCTTCGTGTCAAAGGGCAGAAATCTGTCGGGTATAGCCCATTTTGGGGTGGGAACAGTCAGGGGGGAATCCGTGCCAGCGGTGGGTGAAATGGTTTACAGGCTTTTGGAGAATTGCAGGGCAGGCACGAGGGCGAGGAGAGAGTGCCGTAGTGTTGCCTGCGGGGGACTGGTGGGACGTGGTCTGGCTAGACACTTTCGATTAGGCACCTGTCACCAATATCGACACCCGGTCGATGAGGCAGTAGGGGGGGCGTGGGGGGGGGGGGG